>JBEENF010000071.1:0-11928 GCA_041192325.1 Verrucomicrobiota bacterium | reverse complement strand
GCAGTTGCATGAACAAATCCGGACCTTCATGGAATGGTCGGCCGCGAAAGCAGAACTGACGTACACGCCTCCTCTCGACCCCCGCGCCTGGCTGGACCAATTGGACGCCGCGTTGGGATTGTTTCTCGCGGAGAAAAAGCTGCTCCCCGTCGGCTTGACCAGCGCCGCGGCACCGGCGGCGCTTTCGTTGGCCACGGAAACGGAATCCCTCGCGTTTCTCACCCATCAGGCGCGTCTCGCCCGGCTCGGACTCCCCGCGCTGACTGCCGTTGCACCGGTGAGCACGCCGCTCGTGGAAGAAGCCCGCCTGGCGCTGCGCTGATCGAGACCGCGCCCCCGGCCAACTTGGTGAGGCGGGATCAGACAAGCGGCCCGCGGGTCGTGCTCGTGGCCTGAGCGCGGTCCTGCTCCGTTCCCAGCCCTGCTTCGCGCGAGAGCATGCTTTTCATAACCGAGCCGATGCGCAGCCACTCGTCATAGGGAAGGAAGCAGGTGGCCCCCGCCTCCGCCGCCTCCGATTTGCGGTCCCGGCCGGAAACCAGCATGATGGGGAGACCGGGTCGCATCGCCCGAAAACCCCGGACCAATTCTGCTCCGCTCAGGTCGATGGTCCGGTGGCAGACAATCGCGCTGACATTCTCGGTGCGCGCCAGTTGGAAGCCCTCCTCCGCCGTGTGACATTCCAAAATGACGGCGTCCGCAAACTTGCGAGCGAGCGTGCGGGCGAGCAGGAAACGGCTTTCGGAATTCTCATCGACGAGCAGAAACTTCGGCTCGGCGAGGCCGGGCGGAGGGAGATTCATGACCCGTGTGGAAGGCCGTGGCGTCCTTCGTGCCCTGTTGAAGGGAATCCGGGCAGGCGGGTGTTTGACCCAACGGCACTTCCCGCTGATTGCGGGCGCGCCATGGGCCTTAGCCCAGCCTTATACTCGTCCGGTTTCACAGTTCGCTCAGACCAGCGCGGAAGGCGCGCAGTTCGGTGGGTATCCGGTAGGTGAGTACCCCGGCTCCCCTTGGGTTTTTCGTCTCAGCCGCCCAGGCTGGTCACAATTTCCCGCGCACACACCACCCCAAACACCAAAACGCACACAATGAGCGCAGCATTACCCGGACGCCCGTTGGCCAGGGAGCCCATCCAATCGCGGCGGTTGTTCAAATAGAGGAGCGTGCCGGCCAAAAAGGGCATGAAGAACGCGCCGGCGATGGAAAACATCACGACGACCGCCACAGGTTGCTTGAACCAAAGCAGCCCCAGCGGCGGAACGGCCAGAAAGGTAAGGGCTGCCAGATAAATGCCGCGCCCGTGAGCTTCCGCGGCGCCTGCCCGTTTTCGCCATGCCCCGATCAGATCCACATAAATCTGCGGCACTCCCTGCCAGACCCCCAACATGGCGGTGAAGACCGTGCACCAAAATCCCGCCAGAAAAATCCAGCGCGCCGGGGCGCCGGCCACTGCTTCCAGGCGTGCGGCGATCTCCAAGGCAATCCGTGCGCCGTTCGCCGCCGTCGCATGGACTCCCGCCGCAATGACCACCAGCGCGACTCCGAACAAAGCCGTAAAAACATAAGCCAGCCGCGCATCGCCGCGGACCAGGCCCAGCTTTCCGGGCCCGCTCCACCCTTCTGCCCGAATCCAGTAACTGTAACAGATCACGGTCACGCTGCCCCCGATTCCGCCGAGCAACGCGAGCACGGCCGCGCCTCCGCCCGCCGCCGGCAGCAGCGGCACCAGCAGGCCGCGCACCACCGCTCCGGGCGCCGGGGCAGCAATTACGGCGCTGATCAGGACACACAGCGCCATCGCGGCCACCAGCAGCTTCATGACGCGTTGGAACTGGGCGTAACGATTGAGCCCAACCAACAAGGCGGCGGCGATCGCATGAATGGCGCCCCAAACCGGCACGGAAAGTCCGGGGAAGAGACTCGCGCCCGCCAGACCGCAGGCGCTGCTCAACGAAGCCCCGACGAGAAAAGTCCAGAGGAGGAGATATCCGGCGAAATAGATCCCCACCCAACGGGGCAGCCGCGTAATCCACGCGCGCGCGATCGTTTCCCCCGAGGCCAGTTGCCAGCGCGCCAGCGCTTCCGTCAGCACGAACTTGAGCGCGGCCGTTATCACCACCGCCCACAGCAAGGTGAGCCCAAACTTGATGCCCGTGACCGACGCGACCACCACATCGCCCGCCCCGATGCCGGCGGCGGCCAGGATAAGCCCTGGCCCAAACGCGCGAAGACGGTCGCGAAGCGCGGCAATCATGCGTGAGGTTTTAGGAAGCCGCGCGCGGGATCACGATTGATTGTGTCGGGTCGCCCTACGGGTTCATCCGCGGATCGCTTAATACAAACGACGGCCTTGCGCCTGCGGCGGCTCCGGCACGCCTAACAGACTCGCCAGCGTTGGCGCAATATCGTCGACGCCCACCCGCTCGCGGTGGATTCCCGGCGCAATGCCCGCCCCGTACCAAAGCTGAGGAACGTTGGTGTCATAGGCGTAAGGCGAACCGTGCGACGTTCCACTGGCGGGTTTGACGAAGAAGTACGGCTTGGTCACATAAACCACATCGCGATCACGCGGGGGGAAGTAACTGCGTCGCATCATCGCGGCGAGGGACTCGCCTTCCGGCGGAGCCGCCAGGATTTCCGCGCGCGTGAACGCCGCTGCGATGTAAGGCAGCGCCAGCACCGATTCCTTCAGCACGCGGGCCGCGTCCTCCGCTCGTACGTTTTTGGCGGCGAGCGCCGTCGGGCGCAGATGAAAGCCGGCATTGTCGCGGGTGAACCAAAGTTCGCCGGCCGCGAGCCCACCAAAAGCGCTGTCCAAGGCCTTGCGGGCCGCCGCATCCACGTCGGCGTTGTTGACCCGGCCTGCCGGAATGCCGGGATTCAGGGCCTGCACCCGCTCCGGCATCGGCGCGCCACCATGATCGGCCGTCAGCACAATCAGGCAGTTCGCCAGGCCGACCTCGCGGTCGAGGCAGTCCAGCAGTGACGCAATGACACGGTCGAGCCGCAGAACCGAATCCATCATCTCGTGGCTGTCCGGACCGTAGGAATGGCCCATCACGTCGATCTGGGAAAAGCTCACACACAACAAATCCGTCGCAGCATGGTGGCCCAGTTTTTCCTCCCGGATCGCGCGCTCCACAAACTCGCCGAGAAAGACGGCGCTGAAGGGCGAGTTATCGAAGGCGGTGTAGAATTTGGGCGTGATCTTGTCGGCGCCGCCCGTGACTTTTTTCGGCAGGGTGCGGGTGAAACCGAAATCGGCGGTCTCGCCCGGCGCGTCGTCGGGGCCCTGCACCGCGTCGTAAATCGCGGCGTCGCGCAGCCGGTCCCACGTGGCGCCAAACTTGGCGTCGGCGCGCCGTTCCGCATTAAACGCCTCAATCCAGGCGGGCAGCGCCGGACGATAGTAACGCGACGTAACGAAGCGGCCATTTTCGTCCCAATACGCGCCGTCCGCCAGCGCGCCGCCCAGCAGGATGGCCGAGCGGTCCTTGTTGGAGGCGGCAAAAACCTTCGAGTTGGCGCCGTGCCGCAGCTTGAGCTGGTCGCCAACCGTGGTGGCGTGAAAGTTACGCGGCGAACGGCCGGATTTTTCGGCCAGCAGGGCGGGCCCCGCCTTCCCAGCGTCCACCCCCACCAGCGGCGCGGCGCGATCCTCCACGCTGTTCATCATCATCCAGGAGTCACGATCGAGCCACTCGTTGGCCGTGATCCCGTGTACATTGGCGTGCACGCCACTGAGGATGGTCGCGTGGCCTGGCGCCGTGATCGTCACCGCGTGCCGGTAGTGGCAATTCTGGTACTCGGCGCCGCCTTCCAGCAGGCGCTTGAATCCCCCCTGGCCGAAATACGGACGGAAACGCGTGAGGTAATCGGAGCGGAACTGGTCGATGGCGATGACGACCGCCAGGCCGGGCCGGGGGGCGGGTTCGGCCGCCCCAGCCGGCAGCGCCAGCAATCCGCCCAACAGGAGGAAGCGTAGAGTCATCCGACCACGCTGGCAGAATCGCGCGGCGCGCCGAAGCAAAAAGCGCGGCGCTTTTGCGTCAGGCAAATTCGGCGCGCAGGATGCGGGCCGCCTCGGCCTCGTTGCACAGCTTGCGATACGCCTCGTCGATGCTCACCACGGCGCCGGAACCCGGGGCGAAACCGCAGTCGGGGTTCAACGTGATGCGGGACGGCGCGAGAAACTTCGCGGCCTGGCGCACCCGGCGGGCGATGGTTTCCGCCGAGTCGATGCGACCCGGGGTGACATCGACACACCCGAGTCCAATCTCAAAATCCTCCCGCAGTTCCTGAAATACCGTCATGTCCCCCGCCTGCGGCGCGGTGAACTCCATCGTCAGATGCTGCACCTGCAGCCGGTTCAAATAAGGGATGATGGGGCCGTAGCCGCCGCAGTGGGAATGCTCGCCGCGGGCGCGACCGCCAGCGCGCCGGCAAAGATGCACCGCGAGCTTCACCCCTTTCACCCCGCGCACCACTTCGTTGACCATGTCCACCGCGAAACCCGCCGCCGCATCCGCGTCCGGGTATTGCGCCCGGACGTGGGGATCAACGAACAGGCACAGGTGCGGGTCGTCGATCTGGACGATGGTGGCGCCGGCATCGCGGACGAGCTCGAGCTCGCGGCGAAGAATGGGAACGCAGGCCCGTACGAAATCTTCGCGCCGGGGGTAGGCTTTCGCCGACCTTTCCGGATCCCACATGCGCTCGCCGAGCAAAGCCGGCGACGGCAGGGTGGATTTTATCTGTTTACCCGTGATCGTCTTGAGAAACGCCACCTCGCGAGCAATGAAGCCCGGCATCTTGGGCGAGAGCTGGCTGGTCACCACCGTGTACGGACGGCCATCCGGCAAGGCGCCCACCTCGAAGCCATGCGCCAGTTCGGCAATCACGCCGATGTAGGATTTGCGCCACCACTCGCCGTCAGTCACCACATCAATCCCGGCGTGTTCCTGCAGCGCGACGGCGAAGCGCACCGCCGCTGCCATCTCGTGCTGGTAGCGCTCGGGCGGAAGCGGCGGACGATCGTTGATCAGATCGAGCACGAAGGCCGGCCGCGGCAGCGAACCGACGACGGACGTGGGAAACAGCAGGGCCTTGGTCATGGTAAAATTATTCGCGCGGCCAGAATCTCCGCGCCAGCTCGAAGTCTTCCTGAGTGTCGACTTCCATGTAACTGCCGGGCGTGTCCGCGTGCGCAATCAGCACTCCGGCCTCGATCATCTGCTGATAAAGCAGGATCAGATACGCCTTCTCGAAAACCGTCGCCTCGCGAAACGGGCGGCCGGCGAATTTCTTTTTCGCCTCGGCAAAATGATGGCGCAATTGGGCCGCCCCCGCGGCCGTAAATTTGGTGAGCCCGGTGAATTCGCCGTGGGCCTGCGCCGGGGGAATGCCGCGATGCACGCGGGTGACGCGGCCGTTTGCGACCGTTACTTTTTCCCCGTCGTCCGGCGGATGCTGGGTGCGATGCTGGTAGCGCTCGAGCCACTGCGTGTCCACGCTCACCACGATGTCCGCGGGATTTTGCAAGGCGCGCCGCACGACCTCGCTCGTGAAGAGAATGTCCGAGTAGCAGCAGACAAATCCGTCCTGCATCGCATCCTCCGCGTGCATCAGCGAGAGCAGGATGTTGTTGTGTTCCCAGTCCGCATTGTGGCGGAACGCAAATTGCGGATAATCCCGCCTCACCTTGTCGATCTGGTATCCGCCGATGAAGCACACGTCGGTGATGCCGGCGCCGGCAAAAGCCCGCAACGCCCAGTCCAGCAGCCGGCGGCCGTGGACTTCAGCATAACATTTTGGCGTGTCGGTCGTGGTCGGCATCAACCGCCGCCCGCGACCCGCTCCGATGATAATGGCCTTCATGCTGGTAGTGGAAAAAGGAAGTGCGGAGTGAAACGGTCTCCACCGTTCAGGCAACTGCGCTTACCGTCTCGCGTGGTTTTTGTTCGGCGCGCCAGAGAAATGCCACCACGCCCGCGCTGGCAAAGGCGCAGCCGGCCCAAAAACGCACCGCGAAAGGCCAGCCGTAATCCTGGGCCACATGACCGGTGATCTTGTCGCCCGCCGCGGCCCCCATGTAGCCCATGAAGTTCACGAAGCCCGCCGCCGCCGCCGCGGTTCCGTGTCGCGCCAGATCCACCGGCAGCGTGCCCACCAGGAGCACCTGCGCGCCGAAAATGCAGAACCCGATGAGAAACAGGATGAGAATCGAGGGCGCGAGTCCCCAATGCAGCACGTGATCGTACGCCAAACCCAGCAATCCCAGCATGAGCAGCAGTCCGCACACCAGGGGCGCCCGGCGGCCCCCGAAAAACCGGTCGGTCGCCCACCCCGTCAAATAAGCCCCGGCAATGCCGCCAAAGGGGAGCACGGCGTACTTAAACGCGGCGACATTGACGCTGTCGTTTCGCACCTCCTTCAGATGCGTCACGCCCCAATCCGTAAACCCGTAACGACAGGCATCGAGCAGGCACAATGCGATCGCGACGAGCCACAGCGCGGGATTGGTGAGCGTCACCGCGAGGTTTTCCCGCCAGGATTTCTTCGCGCCCTGCGGAACCACGGTCCCGTCCGCGGCGAGCGCCGGCGTGGGGGGCGCGTCTTTCAGGAAAATCAGCAGGTGCAACGCGCTGGCGGCGAGCAGCAGCGCGGGCACATACAAGGCCCCGCGCCACCCAAATTGGTGCGCCGCCCAGCCCGCGACCAGGAAAGTCAGCGCTCCGCAAAGCTGGTACCCCGTGCCGATGATGCCGATCGCCCGGCCCCGTTGCAGCGGCGGAAACCAGTTGGCCACCACGCGCATCGTCGGTGGCCAGCCGAGCGCCTGGACGTAGCCGTTGCACGCCCAGACGAAGATCAAAAAATAAAGCGCCGTGCCGAAACCGAAGAGCACATTCAGCCCGGCTGACGCCAGCAGACCAATCGCCAGCAGCTTGCGTGGTGACCCGTGTTCCGCGAGCTGGCCATTGACGAATTGTCCGACGCCGTAAGCGAGCTTGAGCGCCATCAGCACCGTCCCGAGCTGGGATTTTGTGTAGCCGAATTCCGCCTGCAAGCCGGGCAGGGCGACGCCGAGATTGTTGCGGCAAAAATAAAACGAGCCGTAGCTCAGCCACAGCACCCACAGCACCAGCCGCTGATTCGAGGTGAAGGCGGAAGGGACGGCGCGGGGATAGCTCAACTTACACACCGAAGGGACGCGGTCGGCGCTCGTCAAATCTTCGTCGCGCCCGGGCGCCATTTCTTCCGCGCTGCCGCTGAACTTATAGGGTGACGGGCGCGCCGCGTTCGGCCGAGGCGTAGAGCGCGCACACCAGCGCGAGCGCTTTCCGCGCTTCGCGGCCGTCGACGGCCACCGGCCGGTTCAGCCGCAGCGCGTCAACCAGATCCTGGATCTGCCGGCGGTGACCCTCGAAGTTCATTGCGTCCGGCTTGGTGGCGCCGGAGCCAAACGCCGCGGCGTTCTCCCCGGCACGGATCGCCTCGTCCCCGGGCATGGCGTCGCGGAAATCCCATTTCGAAATGTGGTCGTTCTCCAGTCGGACGGATCCGAACTCGCCACAGATTTCCAGCCGCCGATCCCAGCCGGGCCAGCAGGCCGTCGACGTCTCGATGGTGCCGAGCGCCCCGGAAGGAAATCTCAGCGCCGCGGTTAACGTGTCCTCGCCCTCGATGCCGGAGTGAACGCGTCGGGTCTTGAAACAGCACACCTCGGCCGGCAACCCGGCGAACCACTGCAGAAGATCGATCGCATGGATGCCCTGGTTGATCAAGGCTCCGCCGCCATCGAGCTTTAGCGTGCCTTTCCAGCCGGTATAATATTCGGCGCTGCGCTGCCACCGCACGTGCGCGTTGGCGATCACGAGCCGGCCAAACCGACCCGCGTCCAGTGCGGCCTTAATCGTCCGCGTGCCTTCGCCGAACCGAGACTGAAAAATCGGCAGCACCTTCACCCCGGCCCGGTCAGCGGCATCCAGGATCTGGTCAGCCCGCTCGGTGGTAATCTCGATGGGCTTTTCCACCACCACGTGCTTGCCGGCGCGAATGGCCACGAGCGCCGGTTCCAAGTGCGCGCCACTCGGTGTGGTGACGCAGATCACGTCGATGTCCGGTCGGGCCACGAGTTCTTCCAGCGTGGCCGCGACCACGGGAGCCTGGTGCCTGGCCGCAAAAGCGCGGGCGTTCTCCGCGTTGCGCGACGCGATCCCGATCAGCCGCGCGCCGGTGACATGCGCGATCGCGCGGGCATGATAGTCGGCGATCATGCCGATGCCAACGATGCCAAAACCGTAGGTGGAGGAAGAACTCATGCGCGGGAGAGTCCGCTTGTTGTCCACGGCCTTTGGTCGCGTCAAGCTGACGAGCGCACGCCATCCCCTTACGTTCCCGGGCCGGCGAAGCCGCCGCGGCTGGGCCTTGCGCGCCTACGGCGTGTAGTAGGGCCCGAGTTCCTCGAGAATTTTCGCCAGCAGATCCGGCGGGTTAATCGGCCCGTTCTGCCGGTAAAGAATTTTCCCGCCCGGCGCGATCAGCACGGTGTGCGGAAGCGGGCCCGGCCACGCGGGATCCAGCGCCTGGATCAGTGCGTCCGTGCTCGCCTCCGTATAGATGAAGTTCAGCGAATCGCGTCCCTCGGCCTCCAGCAGCTTCTGCAACGAGGCGGAAGGTACCGCGTGCTGGTTTTCGAGAAATTTCTTCGCCTGCGCCTCCTGCTTCGGGTCGTCCATGCTGATGGTCACCAGCTCGAATTTCCGGCTGCCCAGGCGCCGGGATAGCGAGACGAGCTCGGGAAATTCCTCGACACAGGGCGCGCACCAGGTCGCCCACACATTGACCAACCGCAGCCGGTTGGTGGTGTTTTTCGCCAGTTCCGCCACGCCGCGCGCGTCGATTTTCGCCAGGGACACGGGCTGCGCTTTCCAGCGCTGATCGATTTCGGCGACTTCGCCTCGTTTGGAATTCCACTTGGTCGAGCAACCCGTCGCCGGCGTGAGCGGAATCGTCACCGGCTTGCCGGCCAGGAGTTCGATCACCGCGTTGCGGGCGTCGTGTGACTTGACCGTGGCGATGTCCTCGAAACGCGAATCGTCCACGCGGCCCGCGTAACGCAACTTGCGCTCGCGGTCGAAAAGGAAGACATGCGGCGTGGCCAGACACCCATAGGCCTTGGCGGTCACCTGCGTATCGCCATCGTTGAGGTAGGGAAACGTGAACCCCTGGTCCTTCGCGTACAATTTCATCTCCTCGTAACTGTCGTTATATTTGCTGTAACCCAGTTCGACCACGGAGAGCCCGTCGGGGCTGTTCGGGTTGATCGCCACGACTTCGAGCCCCTTGCTCTTGAATTCCTTCGCGAGCGGCAGGAGGCGGGTTTCCGCGGCATGCGAATAGGGGCAATGGTTGGAGAGAAACACGACCATCAGCAGCGGCGCCGCTTTAAAATCCGCCAGCGTGTACGTCTTGCCGTCGATCCCGAGCAATTTGAAATCGGGCGCGCGATCCCCGAGCTGAAGTTCGGTGGCGTCCGGCGGCAGCGCTCGCTTGGTGGCGGAGCTGCTCTTTTTCTTTTGCTCCGCCGCGGCAGCGGGCGAAAGCAACGCGCAGGCCACGCAGGCCGAAAGACAAAGGGAAAGGAAACGTTTCATGACGGAGAGGTTTTAAACCGGTGCGAAGGGGTAAACGGCGGGAGTACGTCCTATGTTGCCCGTCCTGCCTTCCTCCGCAAGCGCGAGTCCGCAGGGCGCTTCCACCGCCAGCCGGATTAATGGGCGCCAAATTTGCGGAGGTATTTCAGCGCCACTTCGAACTCGTGCGGCAAGGGCGCCCGAATGGTCAGCGGCTCCCGCGTGACCGGATGCTTCAAGGTCAGTTCGGTCGCATGGAGGCCCAGCCGCCCCAGCAGGGGTTTCTCGTCCGCGCGCCCTTTGTATCCGCGCTTGAAATCCGAAAGCAGAAGCTTGATCGAGGGATCCCCGTAAAACACGTCGTTCACGATGGGCGCGCCGGCCGCGGCCAGATGCACCCGCAACTGGTGCGTGCGACCGGTTAGCGGGCGGCATTCCACGAACGCATAGCTGACCCCGGAATTGGTCTTCGACGCCCGGCCTCCGCCAAAACGCTCCAGCGTCTTGAACTCCGTCACGCACGCCTTGCCGCCGCGGCCCTTGAACACGCGCATGCGACCGGGTTGCCGCTCATCCTCGCCCAAGGCCAGTTCGACGGTGAAGACGTCCGGGAGCATGCCACCGGTGTCGCGCACCGGCGTGACCACCTTCATCGCGCGCTCGGCCGGCAGCACCGCCACGAAGGCGTGATAGGTCTTGGCCACGGTTTTGGACTGAAACTGGCCGCTGACGAAATCCAACGCCGGCTTGGTCTTGGCGCAGAGGAAGAGGCCACTCGTGTCGGCATCCAGCCGGTGCACATTGGCCACGTCGTGGCCATACCGCGGATCGGCATGCACCAGGCCCATGAGGTTTTCGCGCGTTTTATCCCAGCGATCGGGCGCGACCAGCAGCCCGCTCGGTTTGTCGAAGGCGATCAGGGTATCGTCTTCAAAAATGACAGGCGGTAGCGGCATGGCGGATTACTCGTCGGACTTTTCAGGGGGAAGTCTAGTTCAAAGGCATTCCGCGCAGCCTCGCCGGCCCGCGGGAATACAGGATAACCGCGCGGCCGGTTCCCCTTTTCCCAAGCCGGTCCCCCTGCCCGCCCCTGCCTCAGTCCAACGCCCGATGCCTGCCCGAACGAAAAGGTTTCACCCCTTTCGCGCCGGTTTGCCCACGGTGGAAATCGCTCCTGACGGGCTGGGACAAACGCCTCGCGGCGATCGTCACCCGTCCACCGGACCAGCGGCCGCCCTCAGTTGAGCACGGCCTTGATCTTCCGCTCGTAAACCTCGGTTGGTTCCGCGCCCACTTTCCGGTCGCGAATCTTTCCGTCGCGATCGATGAGAAAGGTGGTGGGAATCGCTTCCACGCCGCCAAAGGCCTCAGCGATGGTTTCATCGGCCATCAACATCTGGTAGTTGATGCCAAATTTTGCGGCGAAATCCTTCACCACGGTCGGACCCGCTTCATCAAGCGACACGCCGACGATGGCCAGACCCTCCTTGCCGTACTTCTTCTGCAGCTCCGTGTAACCGGGAATCTCCTGGCGGCACGGTGGACACCAGGTCGCCCAGAAATCCAGCACGACCACCTTTCCTTTGAACTGCTCGGAGCTGACGACCGTGCCATTCAAATCCTTCAATTTCCAAGCCGGCGCCGGCTTGATGACCGGCAACGCGGCAAGGGGCGCGGCATCGGCCGTGTTCGTCACCTTGGGCTTGGGCGCGCCGGGGGTCTTCAAGGGTTCAGCGGGCTTGCAGCCCGCCAATCCCAGACCAAGCAAAGCCACCGACGCTAATGAAAAGGGGGCGCTGAACAATTTCATGGAGAAGGAGGTTAGGCACGGGAGACCCCGGCGCAAATAATCTTCCCGAAAATCGCGGCTGGCCCCGCGTCAGTTCCCGCGCGACTCCGGCAGATCAAGCCCCAGCGTTTCAATAAACTTCTTCATCGCGGGCGTCAAAACCCGGCCTTTGCGGTGAAGGATCGCCAGCGGGCGGGTGAAGGCGCGCCCCTTGAACTGGAGCACCGCGAGCGTGCCCTGCCGCGATTCCTGGGTAACTGTCGCCTGAGGAACGATCGCGATGCCGTGGTCGATTTCGACCGCGCGCTTCACCGTTTCGATGTTGTCGAACTCCATCACCGGTTCGATCTCGAGTTTGTTTTCGCGGAAGATCTGGTCGACGGCTTTGCGCGTCGGAATGTCGGGATCGAAACCGATGAACTTCTGACCCGTCAGATCCTTGACCTCGATATCCTGGCGTTTTGCGAGCGCATGCTGCGGATGGGTGATGACCACCAG
>JBEENF010000070.1:0-11965 GCA_041192325.1 Verrucomicrobiota bacterium | reverse complement strand
GCCGGCCCCCGCCGGCAATTCGCGACTGGACGATTCGACTTGGACCCGCAGGCGGCCATCAACGCATACCCTGACGTATGCGCTCTTTCCTCGAGCCCCTAAGCCCCACGAATCCCGAAACCACCTCCCCGATTTTCCAGCCATCCGCCTCGTGGAGCGCCTAGGCTTGCGTCGGAACCTGGCCGGTGATTGTCCAGCGTTGCCGGCCGGGCACGGTTACGCGGGCACGTTCTTATCGGCACTCGCGGCCAAGGTCGCCATAACTTTGGCGGTTAGGTCGACCTCAAGCTGGCTCCGCCAACCGCCTCCCGTTTCAACACCTATGATCGCTCTTCCTGCCTCCATCGTCACGCGGCCCCGCCGCCGTCGCCTCGCGTGCCGCGCGTTCGTTCTCGCCGCAGTGTTTGCCATCGGCGCCACCGCGAACGTCCAGGCCGCGGCGGCGCTTCCCGCCCGCGAAAATTTTCATCTCTTCCTCTTGGCGGGTCAGTCCAACATGGCCGGTCGTGGCCCATTGGATGACGCCGCACGCACGCCCAGCGCGCGTGTGTTCAGTCTTAACCAGGCAGGACAGTGGCAACCTGCCGTGGACCCGTTGCATTGGGACAAAACAGTCGCGGGCGTGGGAGTCGGCCGGAGCTTCGCCGAGGTCGTCGCCACCAAGAATCCTGGCATCAGCATTGGACTGATCCCGGCCGCATGCGGCGGTTCACCCCTCAGCGCCTGGGCACCGGGACAGTATTTCGAGCCGACGAAAAGCCATCCTTACGATGACGCCATCGCGCGCGCGAAACGAGCGCTGCAAGATGGCACATTAAAAGGCATTCTCTGGCACCAGGGCGAAAGCGACGCGACGGCCAAGGACGCACCGCTCTACGGGCAACGCCTGGAAGCGCTCATTACCCAACTCCGCCAGGAGCTAAATGCGCCCAACCTGCCCGTGATCATTGGCCAGGTGGGCCGTTTCTCCGCCGCACCGTGGACGCCCGAGCGCCAGGCCGTGGACGCCGCCCAGCAGGCGGTCGCGAAGAAAATGAAAAACGTCCGCTTTGTGTCCGCCGAAGGCCTGACGGCCAACGCCGACAACATCCACTTCGCCACGGCCTCCCTGCGCACTTTCGGTCAGCGGTACGCCGCGGCTTTTCTCGAACTGACGGACGCCGCCAAGACCAAGGCGACCGCGCCGTGAGGAAGTTTCGCGAATCAACCCTTGTGCACGCGCACCGGGCCTGACCGTCCGCCACCGTAACCACTGACCACATACCTCCGGCGGTTTGAAACCGGCACCGCCGGACAAGGCTGGACCGGTATCGCGTTTAACATCTGCCTGCTCCTGCTTGTGCCCCGCCCCTTCCGGGGCGGAGCAGAAGCGGAGAAACTTATTCCGGCAGAGAGCCGGCACAATCAAGCTTGGGACGCCCCCGCCAAGGATCCGTAAACCGCTTACTTTGTTTCGGTTTGATCCACCAAGCGCCAGAGTTCGTTGCGAATGCGCGTGCGCGTCGCCGGCTGCTGCGAAGAAACTTCCTTAAACTTGGACTCCCACTTCTTCTGAATCTCCGGGAAACGATTCGATTCCATGCCAGACAGGCTTGAGTGGGCGTTGAACGAGACGTGACTGTACAGTGCATCGGCGTGATCGGGATAGCGAACCACCGTGGCGGCCCAGGCGGAGGCGCCCCCGGAAGCTTTGGCCACGTCCGAATTCATGGGCAGGTAGTAGTCACGCTGGCCGTTCATAAAATCTTCGGCCCGTCCGGGCAGGGTTTTCAGGTAGTGGACGCTGAGCACCTTGTTTTCTGATTGGGAGAAATTGCTGGTGGCGTAGGCCATTCTCAGCGTGTCCCGACGCACGAGCTTGCGCGCCGCGCCCGTCTTGCCCCGCATGCCCTTGGCCTTTTCTTCTCCGAGCACCGCGCTGAATTCGATCCCGGCATACGGCTGCTCCAGTGCCGCCCACGAAGGGTACTCGGTCACTGTAATGTATTCATATTCCTGATTCTGGCCGTTCGGATAGCTTACGACATAGAGTTTCCAGGAGACGATGTTGCCCGCTTTTACGCGCGCCTGGTGGATGGGTTTCCACAGCTCTCGTTCCATTTTAACATAGGCCGCGTTCTTGCCTGGGGTGGGCTTCTGGTATTCCAGCGTGATGTAGTGAACGGGGGGCGAACCGGCCGCTTGGGCGACGGCGGACGCCACAAAGCTGGCGATCGCGAACAATGCAACTGAGGCGTACTTGATCTTCATTGGCTGACTCCTTCAGGGGGTTTGGGGTATTGCCCCTAGCGGGGGCGAGAGAAACTACTGCAATGAGGCGCTGACGACATAACAATATTTAATTCCAATTTCACGGTTTCAGCAGTTTTACTTATAGTAAAAATGCCCGAGTATCCTGCCAAGCTTGGGTGGGCCCGACCGCATATACCGAGGTCGCCGCACTTACGTGGCTGAGGCGGCGGCGCGCCTTCGGCCTGACGGACGGGCCGACAGACTCCCCCCGCCGCCTGCCAGGTGCTCAGCGCCGCTTCCGTTTAGCCCCTCGAAAGCGGGCTCAGCCAGACGTGTTCACCACGCGGCCATCACCGCCAACCTCCGTTCGCGACGAACGGGGCGTGCCCCTGGCTCCGGTTTTCCAAGGTGAGCAACCGTGACGAGTGGCCGGATTCCGCGCTGCGCTACCGCCCCTTGGCCGGAGCCGTCGCCGGCGCGGGCGCATGCGAACCGCTTCGGTGCGGAACGCTGGCGTAAACCGCCAATCCGATTCCAAGGATTGTGGCAAAGACGCCGGCTTTAAAAAACATGGCCTGATCCGTCAGGAGCACCAGCGAGCAGAGCACGATGGCAATGTGCAGCGCGATCTCGGCATACTCATACCAATGGTGCCGGTGCGCGGCCACCTGCCCGGCTTCACGATCGGCCTCGGCGGTGACGAGGATCTCTTTATTCTCCGCCTCATAC
Source organism: Verrucomicrobiota bacterium (assembly GCA_041192325.1). Classification (GTDB taxonomy): domain Bacteria; phylum Verrucomicrobiota; class Verrucomicrobiia; order Opitutales; family Opitutaceae; genus ER46. Next base: position 9,004 of record JBEENF010000070.1, on the reverse strand, counting down.
TCGGCGTTTTTGGCGAGGAACTTTGTCCGACCCGTCTCCAGCAGCTTGCGCTGCGCGTCGGTGATTTGCCCCGCCAGCTCGAACTCGATCCGCTTCAACTCGAGCTCATTGAGATAGGCGCGCTGGCGCTTGGACTGATACCAGGCAAATCCATTTGAAGCCTTTACCTCCTTCACGATCATATCGTTCGCTTCCTGCTTCGCGAGCGCGCCGATAAAGGCCATGATGACGGCGATGATGGCGATGAAGACGCCGATGCGTTTGTGTTCCGGTTTGTCCGGGTGGGCGTGGGTTCCGTGACCTGACATAGTTAGCGGTAGCCGGTACCATGGGTGACGCCCGAGACAAGCGAATTGTGTTCGTTCCCCGTCGAGGGCCCCACTCTAAAATTAAATGGCCCACGAAATCCATCGCGCCCCGCGGTGGCAAAACGGCCGCCCGCCCAGCCGTACCTAAAGTGCAGTGGCTCGTGCCAGCCACTCCCGCCCAGCCGGTGAATCAATCGCTTGTAACCGTCGGGCCAGCTCCGGCCCCGCCGCAAACCGGCCAGCCGTTTTCCCGCACCCGACTTTCCGAGAACATACATTGCAGAGCCGCCCCGGTCAGGGAGTAGGATGCCGTCATGAAGACGACCCCCGCCCAGGTGCTTCTGATTTTAATCTTATCGATGATGACGGCGCCGCGCGCTTCTTCCGCCCAGCCCCCACCTCGGGTCACGAACGCCGGGACGCACGAGCGCGCGGAATTGAAAGTCCTGCGGGTATTCGCGGCGCAGGACGGAGACGCAATTTTTCGCGCTTATCTCGTCGAGTGGAAAGGGCAGGAAGTCGTAGCCGAGGACCGCCTGGCGAAGACCGATCATCAGGTGGGAGACACGGTCAGCATTCTGGTGATGCGCATGCCATCGCCCGCCAGCACGGATGCGCCCGAACTGCTGCATTTTTCAGTCCTCACGCCAGCGCCGGCCAGGGAAACGAACAAAGTCGGCCGCGGTTAGGCCGTGCGACCCTCGCGACGGACGAGGGCGCCAGGATCGCCCGGCGCGTGCTCGACCAGACGTGAGTGCACGGGCCGGGGCGGCAAATTCGCGTCGCTGAAAGAGCGGCGGCGGCAATGGCGCACGCGCGCCGGAGAGATAATGGGCCATCGGTCCAGCCCAGCCGGCCCGGCTATTCCCAATTGCGATCCGTCGGCGGCAAACCACGCTCAGCGGCTTCTCCCCCTTTCTTCGCATGCCGCACATTGCCCACATCGCCAATCTCTGGACTCTTTCCCGGCACCCTTCGCCGGCTCGCGAATGGTCGCTCGAGCGCAAGATCAAAGCGGTGGCCGAGGCCGGGTTCGATGGCCTCACCACCGAACTCACCCCCGCCCATCGCCGACTGGCGGAAACGCATGGGCTGCGCCACCTCCTTGGCTTCATCTCCACCGATGATCCGACGCAATATTCCCGTTTGCTCCGCGCGCAAAAGGAAGGGGGCGCCGTGCACATCAATGTGCAGCTGGACAACCACGACACGCCGTCCGCTGTCGCCGCCCGTCACTGGATTCAATTTGTGCGCGCCGCCGAGAAAATCGGAGGCGTGATCGTCTCGCTCGAGATCCACCGCGATACCTGCACCGAGACGCCTGAGAAAACCTACGAAATCGCGGAGCGTTTCGAGCGCGCCACCGGTGAAATGATCAAAATGAATTTCGATTTTTCCCACTTGGCCGCGGTCAAGCACCTCAGCCCTGCGAATTACATCCAACGCCTGCTCGACCATCCCGCGTTGCTGCAGCACAGCGAACAGGTACACTTCCGGCCGTTCAACGGGCATCACGCCCAGGTCCCCGTGACCCATCGGGGCGCGCTCACGCCCGAGGTGAAGAGCTATCTCGCATTCGCCGGGGCGCTCATGAAGCTCTGGAAAAAAGCGCCGGGGAACCGGAGCAGGACGATGTTCGCGTGTCCCGAAATGGGGCCCACCGCTGAGGCGGGCGGCGGCTATAACATCACCGGCCTGCCCCCCGCGTGGACCGACGCGGTCGTGCTGCGGGGTGAACTGGCCCGCGTTTGGACGCGGGCCTAAGCGCCACGCTGCCGGCGCCGCTTTTGCTCTACGCTCCGTCGCCGCCCGGGCGCTGCATCACCTCCAACCAGAGTTCGGCTTCGCGAGGCAGGCCGTGAAGCAGGAGCGACCGGGCGATTTCCTCCAGCGTGGGCTCGACCACGCGGTGTTTCGGGTCGGCCGGCAACTCGGGCCGAATCGCGCGCGCAATTGCCCAACACGCCCACGCCCGCGCGCTCCGTTGCGCCCGACGTGGTTCGTTCATCCGATCCGCGTAGTGTTGAAAGTGCACGCGTGGGTTGCCGATGAACACGTCAGCCGGCGTCTGCTGAATCAACCAGCCCATGGCCGCGTAGGGCAAAGGCCACTCCAGCAACACGGTTTCCCCTCCGTCCAACTCGGCCCCGAACGCCCGATCGAGGCACAAGAGCGAACGCGCGGCAAAACCCCGTTGCCACAGGGCGTGGCCGTACTCCAGGCACGAAAGATAAAACTCGGCGCCGCGATCCGCCTCGCGGAAAGCGTGCAAAGTCCGCCAATCCAGTCCGTCGCGGGGCGGCGGCAGATGCGGACAGCACGGGAGAACACTCGACATGCGCGGTTCGTGTCGCGGAATGCCGCGCGCGTCAACCGCTCGTCGCCGCGTGGTTTCGCTTGGCGGGCCGGAAGGTTTCAGCGACAACCAAACGCCTGAATCCCACGCCCGCTCCAACCGCTTCGCCGCCCGCCCCGCTCGCCCAGGAAATCTCCGGCTGGCGGCGGGCGCTTTTGTGGCCCCTGAGCGTCCTGATGCAACTCTGGGGTCGGAGCCTGCGCTTCGAAACCGCCCCTGAGGATCTGCGCAATTACACGCGCAAGGACGTGCCGGTGGCCATCGTCCTCTGGCACAACCGGCTGTTTCTCGCCGCGGAGATTGTCCGGCGCTTTCGCGGCGGGCGCCAGGCGTACGCGCTCGTCAGCGCGAGTCAGGACGGCGCGTGGCTCACCGCTTTTTTCGCTTTGGGCGGCTTGCGCACGGTGCGGGGCTCGAGCAGCCGGCTGGGCCGTGAGGCCGCCAGCGGACTCGTCGAGGTCATGCGCGCGGGCCACGATATTGGGATTACTCCCGACGGGCCCCGCGGGCCGTGTTACGAAATGAAGCCGGGCGCCATCATCGTGCCCCGTCGCACCGGAGCGCCGTTGCTGCTGATCGGCGCTGAATTCGAGACGGCATGGCGGCTGCGCAGCTGGGACGGGTTTTACGTGCCGCGGCCGTTTTCGCGCGTGCGCATGCGTTGCGAATTCGTGCCCAACGAAACACTCGCCGACCGCGACGCGGCGTCCGCCGCGCTCCGCGATCGCCTGCTCGCGCTAAATCCCGATAAAAAACCGCTGCCCCCGCGGCGGGTTAGAACTCCGGCGTCACCGTGATCGAAACCCCGGGGACGACGGTGAAGTCGGGCCCCGCGCTCCACGTCAGATCGTTGATCAGGAATTTGAGCGCGACCGGCGTGTCGGTTTGGCCGAGACTGATTTGCCACTCGTCGTCGTTCACGCAGTTCATGACAAGTCCTTTGTCCCAACTCAGGCCGGCGCCTTCGCCGCGGACGTAGAGCGCATTGCCAAACCCCACGTCGATGCGGGCAATGACGGTGGCGCGAGGCGGAACCGACGACGCCTTTACCTTGGGAGCAGGCGCAACGGCCGGCGCTTTCACCCTCGCGGGCTTCGCCCCGGTCGCCGCCGGCTTGGCCGCCTTGGTTTTCGCCGTCGAACGCGCAGTTTTCGTCACAGGGGCGCGTGACTTGGAGGGCTTTGGTTTGGTTTTTTTGTTGGTGGGCATGTTATGAGAGGAGCTGAGTGACTGACCCCGTATTAAGCGCTCACCTTAGCAAAACTAAGGCCAACTCACCAGCGGTGTTTGGATCGGCCCCGAAAATCCACCCCTTAACCCACTTTTGCCTCGGGAAGGAGCGTGGAAAGCGCCGCTCACGTCGGCGAGGGTACCCACCGGATAACGGGTGGCCTCATTCTTCGGCTAACCCGCCGTCGGGCGGGATTAGCCGGCCACCCGTTTAAAACGTGCGACAGGGCGGATGGTTTTGCCACCGCGCAAATCAGGCGCGAAGGAAGACCAAAACGTTACGCCGGCCCGCAGGCGTCCAACTCGAGTTCGAACAGCAGATCGCTTCGACACACATCGGCGTGGACCAACACGAACGGCATGGCGCCCAGATTGCGCGCCGCGCAGCAGACCTCGAAGCACCGCCGAAATTTCGGATTTTCGAAATAGGCGGTCGCGCGGGTGACATCCCGAAAACTCAGGCCGCGCGAATCCAAAATCGCCGCGACTACGTCCATCGTGAGCTCCACCTGCTTGCGCGCATTGCCTTTCCACGCGGTCAGGCCATCGGGGCAAATACTCGCGGTGCCGGAAATCAGCATGCGGCGCCAGTCGCCCGACCTAATCTCCATCGCCCGGCTGAACGAACTGCCGTAAGCCGGTGCAGGGCACTGCAACGGCGAGGCGATCTCGCGCGCCGACCCGCTGGCGTTGAGGGGTTGCATCGCCCACGCCGCCAGGACGAGCGCCGCGCCGCTCCGGTTGCGGGCGCCGATGCCGGTGCTCGCCGGCAGGGATCCCGTGCGCCAGCGCACGCCGGCATAATGCGCCGACCGCACGCGGTTGAATTCGCCGTACCATGCCAAAATATCCTCATTATAAAACCAAGTGCGGACCACGTCGCCGAGCTCCATGCCTGCGGAACACAACGCCCCTTGCAGGCGCGCCAACGTCTCCTGCTCCTGCGCCGCCACCGAGCCCAGGGACGCCGGCCCGATGCCACCGAGCAGACAATATCGCGCATCGCCGTCTTGGTAAACGGACCCCACCACCACGTCGTCCGCGCGAATGCGAACGACGCTGTGATGCGAAATGGCAAACGCCTGCACGCCCGCCAGCACTTCGCCCTCACAGCTTCCGCCCTCAATCCAAGTGACTGGCCATTGCGTCTCGCCGAGCGCCGCACGCAGGGCTTGCTCCACGAGCGGATGGGCGTCGATGGAGCCGTAGATCATCAGGCTGAGCAGCGTGGCGTCGGTGTCCTCCAGTCGCGTCGCCAGCCGGTGAAAGACATCGGCCACCGGTTCGCCGGGCTGCGGGGTCTCGGTCAGCACGAACTCCGCCGGCGATAGGGCCACTCCGGTCGAGCGGCCCGGCGAAACTTGCCTATGAAGCAGATCGGTCGTCATCCCGGCGCAGACGACTGTCGCGCCACACGGTTACCACGGCCGCAGAACAGCCGGCGCCGTCGCGCCGCGTAACAGGCCGCACACTTTACGACATAAGCGCGGCATGGCGCATTTTTTGTTCCGGCGATTCCGATCCGGCATGACGCTCATTAGCGCGGGTGCAATGCGGCGCCGCCATGTAGCGGCGTCGCGAGGGCCGCGTCACCTCCGCACGCCCCGGCCTCCGGAGCGAGCCTGCCATGAAGTTCTGTTCCGCACTTTTCCTTTTCACCGCCGCGCTTTGCAGGTTTGCCCCTGCCGCGCCGGTCGAGCCCTACGAGACGGACGCGCGGCCGACGCCGACCAGCGAAATCGACCGCGCGGTCGCAGCGCGCCTCGCCGCGCTCGGTCTCGAACCGGCGCCCTTGTGCTCCGACGCGGTGTTTATCCGTCGCGCGTTCCTCGATGTACTCGGCGTGTTGCCGACGCCGCCGGAAACCCGAAACTTCCTGCGCGCGCCCGGCGCCCGGAAACGCGAAACGCTGATCGACCGGTTGCTGACCCGGGAGGAATTCGCCGATTACTGGGCGAACAAGTGGAGCGACCTGCTTCGCATCAAAGCCGAATTTCCCATCAATCTCTGGCCCAACGCCGCACAGGCCTACCACCGGTGGGTGCGCACCGCGATTCGCGACAACCTCCCCTACGATCAGTTTGCGCGCGAATTGCTGACCGCGAGCGGCAGCAATTTTCGGGTCGGATCCGCCAACTTCTACCGCGCGTTGCAGAGTCGCGAACCGGCTGCCTTCGCCCGCACCGTCGCGCTGACGTTCATGGGCGCGCGTGCCGAGAAATGGCCTGACGCGCAACTCACGGGTCTGGCGATGTGTTTTCGCGCCATCGGTTACAAGGGCACGGGCGAATGGAAGGAGGAGATCGTTTTCTTCGATCCCGACAAGTTTCCGCCCGGCGGCCGCGCGACGGCAATTTTCCCGGACGGCACCGTCGCGCCGCTCACTTCCGAACGCGACCCGCGGGAAGTTTTCGCCGCCTGGCTCATCCGTCCGGAAAACCCCTGGTTCGCGCGCGCCCTCGTAAATCGCGCGTGGTACTGGCTGCTCGGCCGCGGCATTGTCCACGAGCCGGACGATCTCCGCCCCGACAACCCGCCCGTCAATCCCCCGCTGCTGGCGGCACTCGAACGCAGTTTCGTCGCTTCCGATTACAATGTGAAGGAGCTGTTCCGCACCATTCTCAACAGCCAGACCTATCAACGCTCGTCCCTCGCCTGCACCATCGATCCCCTGGCCGAGGCCAACTTTGCGCACTACGCGTTGCGCCGGCTCGATGCCGAAGTGCTGATCGACGCGCTCAACCAGATCACGGGCACGCACGAAAACTATTCGAGCGCCATCCCCGAGCCGTACACCTTCATCCCCGAACGCACGCGGGCCACCGCGCTGCCGGATGGCAGCATTACCAGCGCATTTCTCGAGGCGTTCGGCCGGCCCGCCCGCGACACGGGCATCGAGAGCGAGCGCAACAATGCCATCACCGCCAATCAACGACTGCTGTTGCTCAACTCCAGCCAGGTTCGGCGCAAGCTCGAGCAGGGACCCAAGCTGCAGGCGATCTTCCGCGGTCAGCCGGGAGCCGTGGATAAAGTCGACGCGCTCTACCTCGCCATCCTGTCGCGTCACCCCACCGACGAGGAACGCGCCATCGTGGCCGCGCACTTCGCCGCCGCGGGCAAAGGCAACAACGCGGCCGTCGACCTCGCATGGGCCTTGGTCAACAGCGCCGAGTTTCTTCACCGCCACTAAAATCCGCCGTCTCCTGCGCCATCAAATCCGCCCGCCATGAATCTCCATCACAGCGACGATCCCCGACTCTGGAACCTGGCGGCGGAATTAAATCTGCTCGGCCTGCAGGGCGCTCCGATGACCCGCCGCGATGCGCTCCGAATCGGACTCCTGGGAGCGGCCACCGCCGCGCTGACTCCAAGATCCGGCGGCGCTGACACCCCTTCCTCCCCTCCCCCTGCCGCCAAAACCAAAGCCACGCTCACGGCGCCGAAAGCGAAATCGGTGATCCAAATCTGGCTTTGGGGCGGTCCGTGCCACCTCGATACCTTCGACCCAAAACCCGAAGCCGGCGGCGACTACAGCGGCCCCCTGAACACGCCCATCGCGACCAACGTCACCGGCATTCAAATCGGCGAACTGCTCCCGCTGCTCGCGAAGCAGGCGGACAAATACGCGCTGCTGCGGGGCATGACGCACGGCGTGAACGCGCACGAGACCGCGGCTTACACGGTGCAGACGGGTCGCGCCTCGGGCGGCCGGGAGGTTTTTCCCGGAGCGGGCGCCGTGGTGTCGCTCTTTAAAGGCTACGATGCCGGTTACAAGAGCCTGCTGCCACCTTACATTGTACTGACGGAGTTGCAGGGCCGCTTCTCGGAAGCCGGTTTTCTCGGGGCGCGTTACCGGCCGTTCGCCACCGGCGGCGATCCCGCGGCGCCGCGCTTCGCCGTCGAAGGCGTGGTGGCCGCGGGCATGACCGACGAGCGCCAGCGCACCCGCCGCGAGTTGCTGCGCCGCCTCAACACCTTTGGCCGCGCCGCCCGCACCAATGACCCGCGACTGGCCGCGCTGGGCCAGTGTGAATCGGATGCCTATGAGATGATTCTCGGCGATGCGGGCAAGGTCTTCGACTTGGCGCAGGAATCCGACGCGTTGCGCGAACGGTATGGCCGGACGACCTTTGGCCAGTCGTGCCTGATGGCGCGCCGCCTCGTCGAGCGGGGGGTACCGTATGTCACGATCAACTACAAAGGCTGGGACACGCACAAACAGCATTTTCCCATCATGCGGCGCAAACTGCCGGAATTCGACCGCGGGCTCGCGACCTTGCTGGAGGACCTCTCCGCGCGGGGTCTGCTCGACCAGACGATCGTCTGGGCCGGCGGCGAATTTGGCCGGACCCCCAGGGTGATGTGGGAGTCACCGTGGAATGGCGGGCGCGGCCACTGGGGCAAGGCGTTCTCCGCGCTCGTGGCCGGCGGCGGGTTCAAAGGCGGTCAGGTGCTCGGCGCGACGGACAAGAAAGGCGAGGAAGTGACCGCCCGCCCGGTCCAACCGTGCGAACTGATTGCAAGCATCTACGACCAACTCGGGATCGCGACGGACGCGCGGCTGCCGCATCCGGAGGGGACCGACGTACGCGCGGCGCCGGGCGTGACTGACGGCGTCAAATGCGGGCGCGTCACCGAAATCATGTAACCGGCTTCACCCATGAAATTGTTTTTTGGCTGCGCGGGATTGGTGGCGGCGATGTTTTCCCTCATCGCGAACGCACAGCCTGCCGGTCAGCGCGTCGCCCCGCATATCGCCTACGTTTATCCGGCGGGGGGCCAGCAGGCCACCACGTTCACCCTCGCCGTTGGCGGACAACTGCTCAACGGCGCGACCCACGCCTATTTTTCCGGCGCCGGCATTCGCGCGCGGGTCACCGGCTATGATCGCCCGCTCACGCCAAAGGAAATCAACGAACTGCGCGAGAAAACGCAGGAACTGCAGGACAAGCGGATGGCAGCTCGGAGCGATGCCACGAAGCCGGCGTTCACCGCCGCCGACGAAAAGACCCTCGCGGAGATTCGCAGCAAACTTGCCGGCCGTCCCTCGCGCCCCGCCAATCCCGCGCTGGCCGAAACCGTCACGCTGGAAATCACGGTGGCTGCGGAT
>JBEENF010000069.1:0-12059 GCA_041192325.1 Verrucomicrobiota bacterium | reverse complement strand
TCCACACTTCGATGACGATGTGCTCCGCACCGAGCAGCCCGAGCGTTTCGTGCCCAAGGCTTACGCGAAGCGCCCCTACAATGTTTTCGAGACCGGCGGCACCACCGGGATGCCCAAGCAGCGCGTCGGCTGGGACGACTACAAGACCGACTACGAGGAATACAGCGATCACTACGGCCCTAATTTCTTCCCCAAGGGTAACTGGCTCATGGTCGGCCCCACCGGACCCCGTCGCCTGCGCCTCGCCGTCGAGCACCTTGCCAACTACCGCGGCGATTCCTGCTACTTCGTGGACCTCGATCCGCGCTTCGTGAAGAGGCTCATCGGTTCCGGCGAGATGGCCATGGCCCGCAAATACCAGGAACACGTGATCGACCAAGCCGCCACGATCATGCGCCACCGCAAGATTACGAACATGTTCACGACGCCGCGCCTGCTCGAGAATCTCGCCGAGCGGATGTCACTCGTGAAGGCCGGACTCAAGGGTGTGTTCGTCGGCGGCACGACCATGACACCCCAATACGTCCGCTTCGTTGTCGAGGAAGTGCTCGAGGGGAAAATCAACTTCGCACCCACCTACGGCAATACACTCATGGGCCTCGCGATCAGCAAAAAGCTCACGAAGGCCGACAACTACAGCCTGACGTACTACGCGCCGCAGCCGCGCGCCACGCTTCGCATCGTCAACCCGGACAAGCCAGAGGAGCTGGTGCCCTACAAACAATACGGCCGCGTCGAGCTCACCACCATGACGAAGGAATTTTTCGTGCCGCGCTTCCTCGAACGCGACGAAGCCATCCGCCGGCCCCCGTGCGACGAGTTCCCGTGGGACGGCGTCGGCGACGTTCGCCCCTTCCAATCTCTCACCAAGACGATCATCGAAGGCGTGTATTAACCATTGAGGGCTCCGACCCGCCCTCCGCTCACCATGTCCTCCCCGATCCACATTCCCATCCTCCGCCTCGGCCAGGCCTACCGGAGCCTTGATACGCAGAAACACAAGCTCTCCGACGGTGCCACGCTCGAAGTCAGCGTCGCCAACTCCGGCCTGATCCGTCGCGATCTCCAGCAGCTCCCTCGCTCCGCCGCCGCGCTCCGCGCGCTCCCGGCCGACACGCTCGTGCGCTGCATGGAGAAAGCCGCCGAACTCTATCTCAACGGCAACCTCCCGTGGGGCGACGATCCGGCCCGCCTCCAATCGCCCGCCGATTACGCCGCCGCGCTTTCCCAGCTCACCGGTCTCCCGCACAGTCTCGCCCACGGCAATATGGCCAAGGTCCACGACGCGATGTCCAACATCGGCGCCGTCCTCGCCGGTCTCACGCGCGGACTGCCACATGAACTTTTCGACCGTGGGGTCGTTGAGCAGGACGGCTTGGCGGTGAATTTCTTCCCGCAGACCGACAGCCTCGGCGTGCTGCTCCCGAGCAATTCCCCCGGAGTCAACTCGCTCTGGCTCCCCGCCCTCGCGATGAAGATTCCTGTCGTGCTCAAGCCCGGCCGCGAGGATCCCCTCACGCCGTTCCGGCTCATTCAGGCGATGATTGCCGCGGGGTTCCCGCGCGAGGCATTCGGCTTTTATCCGACCACGCACGACGGCGGGGACACCGTGCTCTTCGGCACCGGCCGCGCGATCGCATTCGGTAACGACTCCACGCTGAAAAAATACGCACCCTACCGCCACATCCAGGTGCACGGCTCGGGTCGCAGCAAGGTTCTCATCGGCGATGACTACGCCGACGACTGGGCGCAGCACCTCGATCCCATCGTCCACTCCATCTCCGCCAACGGCGGGCGCAGCTGCATCAACTGCTCCGCGGTCCTCATCGGCCGCAACCGCGACGCCCTCGCCGACGCCCTTGCGCGCCGGCTCGCCGCCATCGAACCGCTCCCGCGCGATCACCCCGACGCGATCCTCAGCGGATTCGCGAATCCCACGGTGGCCAAAGGCATTGACCACCGGATCACCGAACTCCTCGCCACGCCCGGCGCCACCGATCTTACCGCAAAATACCGCACCGGCCCGCGCCTGGTCGAGATGCACGGGCAGACCTTCCTGCGCCCCACGCTCATCGTGTGCGACAACCCCGACCACCCGCTCGCCAACACCGAGTTCATGTTCCCCTTCGCGAGCATCCTCGAGGTGCCGGAGAAGAAGATGCTCGACGTGATCGGCGAGACGCTCGTCGTCTCCGCGTTCACCAAGGATCGCGGGTGGAGTGGCGAACTCATGACGAGTACCAACATCGAGCGCCTCAATCTCGGGCCGTATACGACGATGCGCGTGCAGTGGGAGCAGCCCCATGAGGGCAACATGTTCGAGTTCCTTTATCGCCGGCGCGCCCTGCAAGGAGACCTCGCCTCGCTGGAGACCGCGCGATGATCGGAGCGCCAGGCAGCCGGCGACGGGCCCGTCCATGAAACGTGGGATGGACCGCGATCATGATTGAATCCTTCGCCGCCAAATCCTCGCCCAAGCTGGTGTTCGGTCCCGGTACGCTGAACGAATTGCCGGGCTGCGTGCGGGAGTTGGGCGGCTCAGCGGTCTTCCTTGTCAGCGACACGGGAATTGCGCGCGCCGGTCACGTGGCGTCGACCCGGCGCTTGTTGGAAGCGGCCGGGATCCCGGTCGCGGTTTTCGATCAGACCAGGGAAAATCCGACGGAGTCCTGCGCCGCCGCCTGTCGTGATTTCGCGCAGCAACATCGTTTCGATTGTATCGTCGCGCTCGGTGGCGGCAGCAGCATGGACACGGCGAAAGCCTGCAATTTTCTGCTCACCAACGGCGGCGCGATGCGCGATTATCATGGGTCGGAAAAAGCCCGGAAGCCGATGTTGCCGTTCATTGCCATCCCGACCACGGCGGGAACGGGCAGCGAATGCCAGTCGTATGCCTTGGTCAGTCGCGACGACACGCACGAAAAAATGGCGTGCGGCGATACCAAGGCGCGGGCCCGGATCGCGATTCTTGATCCGCGTCTGACGGAATCACAGCCGAAGTCGGTGGCCGTGCTCACCGGACTTGACGCACTGGCCCATGCTCTTGAGTCCGCCGTTTCCACCCGACGTAATCCCATCTCAGCCCTGTATTCCGAAGGTGCTTTCCGCAGTCTCGCGCCGGCCATCGGAGCCGTCGTTGCCGGTCACGCCACGCCGGACCATCGCGGGGCGATGTTGTTGGGCGCTTCCCTCAGCGGACTGGCGATTGAGAATAGCATGCTGGGGGCGGCGCATGCGACGGCGAATCCACTGACCGCCCGGCACGATCTCGTGCATGGTCAGGCGGTGGCCATCATGCTGCCACACGTCATGCGATTCAACGCGACCGACCCCGCGGTCGAATCGATCTACGCGCGATTTACAACGTTGTTGCGCGACTCGGGCGTAAGCTCTCTGCCCCTGATCGATTGGGTGGCGGAGTTGGTGGCCCAAAGCTCCCTGCCCCCGCTGGATAACGTCGCGTTCGATCCCGCGGCGCTGGCGCTCGACGCCGCGAAGCAATGGACGGGACAATTCAATCCGCGAGCATTGCAGGTCGACGACTATGCCGCACTCTACCGCCGTGCGCTTGCCCCCCGAATTGCTTGAACGGCCTCGGTCCGTTTCTTCTCCCCCGAATTCTTCAGGGAGGAGTTCGCCTCCAACTGCATGGTGTGCGCTCCTTCTGACGCTCATGGCGTTCGGTTGTCTGGCGCTGGCCGGCTGTGGCGATCGCGCTGCGCCGTCCGACACCACAGGAGCTGCGCCAAAAGCCGCGGCGGCTCCCGATACGTCGTGGCCCATGACTCGTGGCGGTCCCGACTTGAGTGGCAGCGTGGCAGCGCGCCTTCCGCTCGAGCCGGTGACGGCTTGGACCTTTGCGTCGTCTGGGTCCGTGTCGGCGGAAGCCACCATTGCTGGAGGCCGCGTCTACGTCGGAACCCTGAAGGGGACGCTGCATGCCCTCAGCGCTGAATCGGGGGCCGAAATCTGGCGTTTCGAGACCAAGGAAGGAATCACCGCGGCGCCGGCGGTGAGTGGAGAGCGGGTCTTTTTGTCGTCCAACGATGGAACGCTTTACGCGCTGAGCGCGGACAAAGGCGCCGAGTTGTGGCGCTTTGCCACGGAAGACAAAATCAGTTCAGGCGCCGTGGTGATCAAGAACCCAGCGGGGGAGGGCGATTGGGTGCTGGTGAACGGCTATGATGGCGCCACACGGGTCTTGAGTGCGGCGGACGGCAAAGTGGTTTGGAGTTACAAAACCGACAATTACATCAACGGTGCGCCTGCGGTGGTGGATGGCCGTTACCTCGTGTTCGGCGGCTGTGACGCGCTGCTGCACGTAGTCAATCTCAAGGACGGAACGCTCGTTCACACCATCCCCGCGAACGCTTACATCCCGGCCTCCATCGGCACGTTTGGCTCGATGGCCTTTTGCGGCAATTATGCGAACCAGACCGTCGCGTTCGATGTGCCCGGCGGGAAGATCGCTTGGGTTTACGAGGACCGCGCATTGCCCTTTTTTAGTTCTCCCGCGGTGAATGAGCGGCTGGTCCTGATCGGTTCCCGCGACAAGCACTTGCATGCGATCCAGCGGGCCTCGGGTGAGGTGGCTTGGAAATTTAGCACCGGCGGGCGGGTCGAAGGTTCTCCCATCGTGTTTTCGGACGGCGTTGTTTTCGGCTCGAGCGACGGACGCCTCTACTCGGCGAGTCTTGATGCCGGGGCGGAGATTTGGCGCCTTGATTTGGGTGAACCCCTGGTGGCGTCCCCCGCATTCGGCAATCGACAGATTATCGTGAGCGGCGAAAAAGGAACCGTGTTTGCCATTCGTTCGCGCGTTGCTGGCAAAAATTTATGAGGAACGAATTTACTCCTTCCTGCCCCGCGACGAAGGACTCCGCGGCTTTTCCCTTTTCGTCGGGAGATCAAAAGTTTCACGTGGACTTGGCGCTGACTCCCGCGCCCGCAGCCAGCGCCAAGTTGGGCCTCCACCACGATACGCCGTTCTGCCGGCCCCGAAGATTAATGGTCGCGCGCATCGGTCGCCCGAGGTCCCTTAGCTAGATTCCCTAACCCCATGCCGCGCTTTCCGTGAGATTCACGTTTTTAACGCCGGGCACCGGAAGCTACTATTGCGGGGCCTGCATGCGCGACAACGCGCTCGCCCGCGAACTGCTCCGGTCGGGCCATGAGGTGACCATCGCGCCGATGTATTTGCCACTGACGCTGGACGAGACTGCGCTCGCGGGGCTGGAAACAACGCCAATTTTCTTCGGCGGGATTAATGTTTACTTGCAGCAGAAGCTGCCATTTTTCCGGAAGACACCGGCCTTTTTCGACCGGCTGCTGAATACGACCGGCCTGCTGCGTTGGGCCGCGCGGCACAGCCACATGACTTCGGCCCGCGAGCATGGCCAAATGACCCTCGAGATGCTCCAGCTCGAGTCGAGTCGCTTTCGCAAAGAATGGGAAAAACTGATGGGTTGGTTGGAGCAAACCGAGAAACCGGACGTGATCTGTTTGTCCACGGCGTTGCTGGCCGGGTTTTCCGCTGAAATGAAAAAGCGCCTGCGAGCCCCCGTGGTGCTTTTCTTCCAGGGTGAAGATGCCTTTCTCGACGGGCTGCCCGAGCCCTATCGCTCCCGATGCTGGGCGGCTTTGGCAAAACAATTGCCGGAGGCTGATCTGCTGCTGGCCCCCAGTCGTTTTTATGCCAGCCTGATGCGCTCCCGCCTGCAACTGCCGGCGCACGTCATCGAAGTAGTGCCGAATGGGATCGATCTCTCGAACTACGTTCCCGCGGAGCCGTGGTCCGGGACTCCGACGATCGGGTATTTGGCGCGAATGGTACGGGAAAAAGGCCTCGAATTGCTCGTTGAAGCTTTTCTCGTACTCACGAGCGAACTCGGTGACCGCACGACTCGGCTAAAGATTGGCGGCGCCGCGACGGCGGGCGACGAGCCACTCCTTGCAGAATTACGCCGTCGTTTGGAGCAGGCTGGGGTGGCTTCGCGCGTCGAATGGTCGCCCAATCTTACGCTCGAGCAAAAGACCGCGTTCTTGCGCAGTCTCACGTTGTTTTCGGTGCCGGCGGTGTATGCCGAGGCGTTCGGCCTCTATGTCATCGAAGCGATGGCGACGGGCATTCCGGTGGTGCAACCCGAGGCGTCGGCTTTCCCGGAAATCATCGGCGCCGCCGGCGGCGGAGTGTGCGTGCCGCCCCGCGATCCGCGGGCCTTGGCCCTGGCGTGGCAGCAATTGCTGGCCGATCCGGCGCAATGCCGCGCGCTCGGCGCGGCGGGTCGATTGAGCGTTGAAAAACATTTTAACGCGCGGACGATGTCCCGGCAGTTCTGCGAGGCTGCTGGCCGGCTGAGGAAGCCTGCGCTGGACGCCATAATCCCGAATTCCCCTTGAAGCCCGATCACGTCCTCCCCGATCAGTTTCACTTCAGCTATCGGCGTCAGGTGGAGTTCGCCGATACAGATCTGGCCGGGATCATGCATTTTTCGAACTTCTTCCGTTTTGTGGAATGCGCGGAACACGCCTTTTTTCGGTCGCTGGGTTTTCAAGCATATACCGTGGCCGGCTCCGATCATCAGGGTTGGCCGCGTCTCGCAGTAGCGTGCGAATATCTGAAGCCCGCCCGGTTTCAAGACCTGCTGGAGGTTTCGCTCCGGATTGAGGAAATTCGCACGAGCAGTCTCACCTATGGTTTCTGGGTTTTCGGGCCGGCCGAAGCCGGGCGCGCGCTCCTCGCGACCGGTTCCTTTTCGATCATTCACGTGCAGGTGGACCCGCAGGCTCGGGAACTTCGCAAAACGCCCATTCCCGCGGGACTTCGCGCGCAGTTGGAATCGGCGGTGGCCACCAACCGGATCTCTTGAGCTGCCCCCGGATATGCTTTCGTGCGCCCACTTACTTCACGTTTGGCAAAGGTGGTCGTTGCATCGCGTCCACCGGTGTTTTTGCTGTCTCCCCACTTTCCGACTTGTTCGGCTCTCAACCGCTTAAATCAAAAATATCATGTCCTGGTTATTCTATGTTTTCCTGACCGTTTGTACCTGGGGCCTCTACGGAGTATTTCTCCATAGTGGCCAGATGGGGATGAACGATCCGGTGTTCGGCCGGTACAAGGCATTTCTCTTCGTGGGAATCGCCTACTTCATTTTTGCGGTGCTCGCGCCGCTGGTGTTGCTGAAGCTTGAAGGCTCCAACTTCAGCTTTCCCAGCAAGGGCGTCTGGGTGTCGTTGTTCGCGGGTACTCTGGGTGCCATCGGCGCCTTTGGTATCCTGCTCGCTTTCGGCGCCAAGGGGACACCGCAAGTCGTCATGTCCATTGTGTTTGCTGGCGCGCCCATCGTGAACGCCGTTGTCGCGACTTGGATGCACCCGCCAAAAGATGGTCTGGCGGGAGTGCCGTGGCAGTTTTACCTCGGGATTGTCATGGCGGCGACCGGTGGCTGCATCGTGAGCCTCTACAAACCGGCGCCAGCCCCGAAGGGTGGCGCGACCGCCAGCGTGCGGGTGGCTTCCCCGACTCCGGGCCGCCCTTGACGGCTATGGCGGCAACCGCGCAACAACAACTGGCCGCGCTCAACCGTTGAACCATCCGTCTGAGCCCGCTTCGTAAGCCATGAAATCTCCGGCCATGATTGAGGCTTCCAGCATCTCCAAAATCTATGAAAGTGCGGCCGGGCCGGTGACGGTGCTCCACGACCTGAATCTCAAGGTGGCGGCCGGCGAAACGGTGGCGATCGTGGGTCCCTCCGGCAGCGGCAAGACCACGTTGCTCAATCTGCTTGGCGCGCTCGACCAGCCGACGAGCGGTTCGATCACGATCGACGGCGCGTCCGTGGGTGGACTGGCCCCGGCCGCGGCCGCCCGGTTTCGCAATCGCTCCATCGGTTTTATTTTTCAACTCCATTACCTGCTGCCCCAGTGCTCCGTGATCGAGAACGTGTTGGCGCCGCGGCTGGCCGGCGGCTGGGAGGAGGAGCCGGCGGTGACGCGGGGGCGGGCCGAATCCCTGCTGCACCAGGTGGGCTTGCAAGATCGTATGACGCACCGGCCGTATCAGCTTTCCGGTGGAGAACAGTTGCGCGCCGCCATTGCGCGAGCGCTCATCAATCAGCCAAAGCTCATTCTGGCGGACGAACCGACCGGTTCGCTTGATCCCGCCACCGGTGAGCGGATTGCCGATCTGCTGTTGCGAACCAACGCTGGCGCCCAGGTGGCTTTGCTCGTCGTGACGCACAATCCCGGCCTCGCCCAACGCATGCAGAAAACGTACCGGCTCGAAGCGGGCCGGCTGGTGACCTGACCGAGGTCGATCTGATTTCCCGCGCGATGGATTTGTTGCGGTACGTTTTCAGGAGTCTGGCGCATTACCGCTTTGCGTACGTCGGTGTGCTGGCGGGCGCCGCGCTTGGCGTCACCGTATTGCTCGGGGCTCTTTTTGCGGGCGACTCGGTCGAGGCCTCCTTGCGACACATCGGTCAAATGCGAACCGGCCGTGCGACCCACCTGCTCTCGGCTGGCGATCGGTTTTTCCGCCAGGCCCTCGCCGACGACCTTGCCGCCAGGGCCCAGGTCCGGGTCGCGCCCGTGGTTTATGCGCGTGGCACGGCCGCTCGGGCTGGCAGCCAGGCTGTCGCGAATCAGACGCAACTGATCGGAGTGACGGAGGCGTTTTGGCAATTGGCTCCGCAACCCGCTCGGGTGCCGTTGAACGCGCCGGCCTCGGCCGTTGCAATTAATGATGCTTTGGCCCGCCGGCTCCAAGCGGCCGTCGGCGATACGCTCGTCGTTCGGCTGCAGAAGCCCGGCATTTTGGCGGGCAACGCGCCGGTGGCCGGAGCCGAGAGCACGCTGCAAAGCGTACGCTGCAAAGTAGCGGCGATCGTCGACGATGCGGCGTTTGGCCGGTTCAGTCTTGAGTCGACCCAGGTGCCGCAGCCCAGCGTCTTTCTGCCCATCGAGTTGTTGCAGGAGAGCGTCGGTTATCCCGGACGCGCCAACCTGCTGTTGATTGATGCCAGCGACAGCCCGATTCCAGGGGGCGCAAAGCCGATCACCGAGCTCGAACGCGCGCTGGCCGGCGTTACCCAACTTGCGGACTATGGACTGGCGTTGAAATGGATCCCGACCGCCAACGCATTCGAAGTGAGCTCGAACCGGATCTTCATCGATCCCGAGCTGACCACAACGATCCAGGGCGCAGTCACTGTAGCGCAGCCGGTGCTTTCTTATCTTGTGAACGAGTTTCGCGTACGCGATCGCGCGACGCCTTATTCCATTGGCGCAGCGACGACGCCCGCGGCCGCTCCTTTCCTGCCCAAACTCGGACCGCGCGACATCGTGCTCAATGACTGGCTCGCGCGGGACCTGCAGGCGGGGGCCGGGGACGATGTGCAGTTGACTTATTTTCAAGCTGGCGGCGAGGGCGCGTTGGTGGAGCAGACGGCGACCTTTCGGGTGCACTCGGTAATTCCCCTGCAAGGTCTCGCCGCCGATCGTTCCTGGATGCCGGAATTTCCCGGCATGAGCGATGCGCCCACGCCGGGCGACTGGGATCCCGGCCTGCCGCTCAAGCTCGATCGGATTCGCCCTCAGGACGAACGTTACTGGGAGGATTTTCGTGGTGCGCCGAAGGCATTTCTGTCGCTGGAGGGCGGTCGCGAAATGTGGGGCACGCGATGGGGCGATACCACCGCACTGCGGATTCCCTTTGCCCGCGAGCGCGAGGCGGAATTGACCGCGACATTGTTGGGCGCGCTGCGTCCGCCCATGAATCAGATGATGCTGCGGGAATTTCGCGCCGCGGCGAGCGACGCGGCCACGCCCGCGGTCGACTTTGGCGGTCTGTTCGCCGGCATGAGTTTCTTTCTCATCCTCGCCGCGCTTGGCTTGGTCGCCATGCTGTTTCAACTTGGACTCTTGCAACGCAACCGGGAGGACGCGCTGCTGGCAGCAGTGGGGTTGTCGGCGCGGCGATTGCTGTTCTGGCGACTCACCGAAGGCACGGTGATTCTTTTCCTCGGATTTGCGGCCGGCCTGCCTCTGGCGATTTTATACACCCGGCAGATTCTGGTATTTCTCGAGACCATCTGGGCAGGGCAGGGCGCCGGACCAATTTTCGTTTTCGCGGCCACGCCGGCGAGCGTAGCGGCGGGGGGATTGGGGTTCGTCGCATTCTCACTGGCCGCCATCTGGCTTGCGATTCGCCGCCAGTCGCAACGCGCGCTGTCGATCCGCCTGGCGGCGCAGTCGGAAGAGATCAACCCGGCGGCGAAAATCCTGCGCAGTTCGCGGGCCGTCGTCGTGCTCGCGGCTACGGCAGGCGTCGCGGCCATCGCGCTGTCGGGTCATGGCCTGCCAGCCCAGGGCGCGTTCTACCTTGCCGGCTTTGCTTTGCTGGTGGCGGGAATGGCAGCGTGTCGTTGGTGGATGGCGCGTCCGCTTGGAAATTCCGGTCAGGCGGAAACCAGCGCCAGCCAGCTGGGGGTTTTGAATCTCAAAGCTCGTCGTTCTCGTAACCTCACCGTGGTCGGTTTGATTGCTTCTGCCGTGTTCATGGTGCTCTCCGTGGCCTCATTTCGGAAACAGGTCGGCGACGACTGGCTGGAGCGGGGCAGCGGTACGGGAGGATTTTCGTTTTGGGTGGAGAGCACCGCTGCTTTGAATGCGGCCCGCGACGGCCGGGCGGGAGGGTTCGAAATTTTCGAGCGCGACGCTGCCGCGTTGGGCCAGATCTTGCCCCTGCGGGCCGGCGTCGGCGACAACGTCAATTGCTTCAATCTCAACACCACGAGCCGGCCGCAGCTGCTGGCGGTGGACGCGGCGAAACTTGCGCAACGCAAAGCCTTCGACGTTAAGCTGAGTTCGCCCGCGGCGAAAAACGCCGGTTGGAACGAGCTAAGGAACCTGTCGGCGAGCGGGGCCCTGCCTGCGCTGGTGGACGAAACGACGCTGTTGTGGGCGCTCAAGCGCAAAGTCGGCGACGAGCTCGCGTACACCGATGAAAACGGCCGGTCCTTTAATATCCAAATCGTGGGTACGCTCTCCGCTTCCTTGTTTCAAGGCTACCTGCTGGTGGACGAGGCGCTGTTTCTCGCGCGGTATCCCTCGAATCCGGGTTATTCGATCTTTCTCGTGGACGCGCCGGCGCAAGCCGACTTGGCCGCGCTCAGAAGGCGGCTCGAAGCCGCGATGGGCGATGTTGGCGGCAGGGTGGAGATCACGCGGGACGTTCTGGCGGCCTTTCACCAGATTGAGAACACCTACATTGCCATCTTCAATGTGCTCGGCGCGCTGGGCGTGGTTTTGGGCAGTCTCGGACTCGCAATTGTCGTTGCCCGTAACCTTCGCGAGCGGCGCGGGGAATTTGCGGTAATGTCGGCGATGGGAATTCCCCGCGGCGTGCTGGCCCGCATGGTCTTCGCGGAATTTGGTCGGCTCGTGGCCTGGGGCATCATCATCGGCGGGCTTGCTTCGGCCATCGCGGTCTGGCCAAACCTCACGAGCCTGCCCGCGGCCCCGACGTTTATCTTGGTGGTCGGACTCCTATTGGGGATCGTGGCGCTGAACGTTGCCAGTGGCTGGATGGTCTTTCGTTGGTCACTCCGCGATCTTCGGCTTGGCGTCGAACAAGCCTCCGCCTAATGAGGCGGAAGCAGCCGCACTGTCTCTGTTAGGGCGCAAAGCGAGTGGATGGCGCGTGGCGGCTTCGCCCCGTGCGCGCCGGCAGCCGGATCACTTTTTCAGGATCTGAGCGACAAAAGTGTCCAACGCCTTCGTCGCCGCATCGTTGGGTAATCCGAGTTCGTCATTGAGCCTCACATGCGTCGTTTCTCTCGCGCCAAAGACCGTCGTGGGAATGCCCGCTGCTTTCAGAACGGCGCCAAAGCGCTGCGCTTGGGCGGTGGTGTCGGGATGATTGGCGACGTGAAGGATCAGGAAGGGCGGAATCCCTTTGTCCTTGGCCACGTGAGTGACCGCTGAGAAGTCGAGGTGTTTGGCAGGATCATTGCCGAATTTTTCCCGATGGCCGTAGGTGGCTGGAGGCTGATGATGCG
>JBEENF010000068.1:0-12155 GCA_041192325.1 Verrucomicrobiota bacterium | reverse complement strand
CGGCTTTAGCTTCACGCCCACCCCGGGCGCGAAATAACCCAGCATGCCGCCCAACACGATCCCGATGAGAACCTGAAGATAGAGGGCATTGCGTCTCGAGCGGGGCGGATCGGCCGGAGGGGTGCTGAGGGCGGGGGGCATCGCGACGACGCTGGGAGAAACATCAGAGCGCGTCAAATCGTCGTAGACGTTCATTTCGCGGCCTTGCCATCAGGCAGGAACTATTACCGCCACCTCTGGCCAAACGGGTTGCATGCCCCTGCGAAACGCCGTTTTGTGGCGTGGTTAATGACGACGCCGGAAATCGAAAGGCTCCGTTGAAACTCGCGCGCGACGACGGCGTCTTGTGCGCGGCACAGTTCCCCCCCGCGATCCCCAACCCCTTCCTTCCATGTCCGCCTCTGTATCCTCCACCGAATCCCACCCGTCGCATTCGCCCTGTTGCGGCGTTTCCACCAACATCGAGGATTATTTTCTGACGCGGCGCCAGTTCTTGAATCGCGTCGGCATGGGCCTGGGCGGCCTCGCGCTCGCCTCCCTGCTCGACCCGGCCGCGCTCAGCGCTGCCCAGTCGCGTAAGGTGGTTGCAAGGGTGGAAGGTCCGCTGAGTCCGAAGCCTTCGCATTTTCCCGGTCGCGCGAAATCGGTCATCCATATTTTCGCCCAAGGCGCGCCGTCCCATCTGGACACATGGGATCCCAAACCCTCGCTGGTGAGGATGAATGGGAAGACAATTGGCGGCGACGGAGTGGCCATGGCCTCGCCGTTCAAGTTCTCGAAGTACGGCCAAAGTGGTTTGGAGGTCAGCGAAGTGTTCGCCAAGACTGCGGCCCACGCCGACGACCTTGCCGTGATCCGCTCGATGTGGACGGATATCCCGGCCCACGAGGTCGCAACGGTGTTCATGAACACGGGCTCGTTGCGCATCGCAAAACCGAGCATGGGTTCATGGATGGTGTACGGGCTGGGCACGGAAAACCAAAACCTCCCCGGATTTATTGCGTTGCGTGGCGGACGGCTGCCACCGGGCGGATCGACCAATTACCAAGCCGCGTTTCTCCCGGGCATTTACCAGGGCGCAAGCATTAATACGCAGGCTCCCTCCGTGCCGCAGATGATTCAAAACATCCGCAACACGTATGTGAATGTACGGGAGCAGCGCCGGCAGTTGGACTTCGTGCATCAACTGAACGATCTCCACGCGCAAAACCTGCAGAAGGACGCCGCGCTCGAGACCCGCTTGCAAAGCTATGAAGTGGCTTTTCGCATGCAGGCCGAGGCGCTTGATGTGTTCGATATCAACAAGGAATCAACCGCCACTCGCGCCGCCTACGGCAACACCGAGCAGGGCAAGCAGCTCCTTATCGCCCGCCGGCTGGTCGAGCGTGGGGTGCGCGTGGTGCAGGTCTGGCACGATGGCTGGGATCATCATCAGAAATTGGAAGAACGCCTGCGGCAGAAGACGGGTGAGATAGATCAACCGCTCGCTGCGTTGCTCACCGATCTGAAACAGCGCGGGCTCCTCGACTCGACGTTGGTGCTGTGGGGCGGTGAATTTGGCCGCAAGCCAACGCGCGACCGGAACGGTTTCGAAGATCCCGGCCGCGATCACAATGCCAAGGCCTTCTCGGTGGTCATGGCTGGAGGCGGGGTGAAAGGCGGCATCGTTCACGGCTCCACGGACGAGTTCGGCGCGGCCTCCGTGGCCGACAAAGTCCATGTGCATGACCTCCACGCCACGATCCTGCACTGTCTAGGCATGGATCACACGAAGCTGACGTATCGATTTAATGGCCGCGATTTCCGCCTGACCGATGTGGCGGGGAACGTCGTCAAGCCCATCATCGCATGAACCGATCCCTTCGTTTCATTTTCCACGGGGCGCCGCGGTATCGCGCCTGCCTGGCGGCCGTCCTGCTGGCGCTGGCCAGCCCCGCTTTTGGGGCGCCGGGAAGTACCGCCGTCACGACGACGCCGGCGATCTCGCCCACCGACCTTCAATTTTTCGAGACAAAGATCCGGCCGTTGCTCGTCGACAAATGTTACCAGTGCCACAGCCGGGAAGCCGACAAAGTGCGCGGCGGGCTCCTGCTCGATTCCCGCGAAGCCGTTTTGCACGGGGGCAACACCGGACCGGCCATCACTCCCGGCAAAGTGGATGACTCGCTGCTGATTCAGGCGATCCGCTACAAGGACGAGGACCTGCAGATGCCTCCGGAAAAATCGGGCGGCAAACTCACCGACGCGCAAATCGCGGATCTAACCGAATGGGTGCGACGCGGGGCTCCCGATCCCCGCACGCTCGTGGCCAAGGGAAGTTCCCCGAGCTACGGCGGTGTCGGCCGCGCGCATTGGGCCTTTCAACCGGTGAAGAAGCCGGCCGTTCCCACGGTTGAAAATGCGGCGTGGTGCAGGAATCCGATCGATAATTTCCTCCTGGCGAAGCTCGAGACCAACGGCCTAAGGCCGAACGAAGCGGCGGACAAATGGACGCTGATTCGCCGGGTTTATTTCGACATGATCGGCTTGCCTCCGAGTCTCCGGGAAGTGCAGGCGTTCCTAAATGACCACTCGCCGGAGGCGTACGAGAAGATCGTGGATCGTCTGCTTGCCTCGCCTTTTTACGGCGAACATTGGGCTCGCTACTGGCTGGATGTGGCGCGCTATTCCGACACGAAGGGCGATCCGCCCCGCCAGGATGACCTGCGTTATCCGCACGCCTGGACCTACCGGGACTATGTCATCGGCGCGTTCAATGGCGACCTGCCCTACAACCAGTTCATTCTAGAGCAACTGGCGGGCGATCGCGTGCAGGCGGCCGTCGACAAGAAAACGAAAGATAAAACCGGGAAGATTCCGGAGGACCGTCGCGCAATGGCCGCCCTGGGCTTTCTCACTTTGGGCAACGCCTTTGACGGTCGGCGCGACGACATCATCGCCGATCAGATCGATGTGACCACGAAAGCTTTCCTGGGCCTGACGGTGGCGTGCGCGCGGTGTCACGACCACAAATTCGATCCCATCCCGACCAAGGATTATTACTCGTTGTACGGCGTTTTCATGAACAGCCAGCCGCCGCCGGCGATGCCGACGCTGGAACGCGATCCGGCAAAGTCGCCGGAGCACTTGGAGTATGTGGCGAAAGCGGACGCCTTGCAGAAACGCGAGGACGCCATTAAAGCCGAATTCCTGGAAAACCGCCGTTCCCGCCAGAAAGATCCCGCCAAACGCCGCGAGATCGTGCGTAAAGAACGGGAAGTCAAAAGTCAGATCGCCGATTTGGAGTCCACGCATCCGGGCGCGCCTGCTCGCGTCAACGCACTCTACGATGTGCCCCGCACGCGCGATTATCCCGTGCTGCTCCGGGGCGAAGCGGCCAATAAAGGCGACGTGGCGCCCCGGCGCTTCCTGGAGATCCTGTCCGCTGACCCGAAGAAACGCCCCGAGTGGCGCAACGGCTCCGGCCGCGCCGAACTGGCTTTTGCCATCGCCGATCCCAAAAATCCGCTTACCGCGCGCGTGATCGTGAACCGCATCTGGCAGCAACATTGGGGCGCAGGGTTTGTGGCCACACCCGACGACCTCGGCAACATGTCGTCGCCGCCCTCCCATCCGGAATTATTGGATTTCCTGGCGGCGGAATTCGTCGAGAACAACTGGTCGCTAAAAAAGCTGCACCGCTCCATCCTGCTCAGCGCCGCCTATCAGCAGAGCAGCAAGAATAATCCGGAGTACGCAGAGCTCGATCCGAACAATAAACTGCTCTGGCGGTACAATCTTCGACGGATGGATTTTGAACAGATGCACGATTCGCTGCTGGCGATCACCGGCGAGCTGGACACCACGATGGGCGGCCGCCCGGTCGCGATTACGAGCGGCGAGTTCGCCAAGCGACGCGCCATCTATACGCTCATCGACCGGCGCAATCCTCCAGAGCTGCTCACCCAGTTTGACTTCCCGAGTCCGGACGTGTCCTCCGGGCGGCGCTACGAAACCATCGTCCCGCAACAGGCGCTGTTCCTGATGAACAGTCCGATGGTCATCGAAGCAGCGCGCAAACTGGTGGAACGGCCTTTTTTCGGCACTTTGCCCACGGACGCCGATCGTGTCACCGCCTTGTACCTCGCCATCTATCAAAGAATGCCGACGCCGAAGGAAATCGAACTGGGCGCCGGCTATGTCAAAGCCAACCCTAGCGGAGCCGGCCTTGAGATCCCAGAGGTGGCGAAAACGGCCTCGGCTCCCAGCCGCGACGCGAAGAAAAACGAGCGCCAAGCGATGGCTCAAAAGCGGGCGCAGGGAAAATTCTCGACCCAAGTGGGCGGCGTTTACGAGAAACGCGCACCCTTGGACGCCTGGACAAAACTGGCGCACGCGATCTTCCAATCGAACGAGGCGATTTTTTACCGCTGAGACCCTCACCATTAGAGCGTTACGAAACGCACCGGCGCCAACGGACCCGGTGGGGTTGCGCCCAAGAACCACGGTGGCAGTGTCAGCGCTTGTTCCGCGGCCACTTTCTTGATGTCACCTCCCATTCCCTCCAACGACGTCGATCGCATTGCCGCGCTCCACTCGATGGGCGTTCTCGACAGTCCACCCGAAATCGACTTCGACGAACTCGCGCTCCTGGCGGCAAATATCTGCCAGGTTCCCATTGCTCTGATCTCACTCGTTGATGGCGACCGGCAATGGTTCAAGTCCCGCATTGGTCTTGAGGTAGCGGAAACTCCCCGGCGCGACTCCTTCTGCGCCCATGCCGTGTCCGAGCCGGGCCAGGATTTCCTTATCGTTTCGGACGCGCACTTGGACACCCGCTTTGCCGAAAATCCGCTGGTGCTAAATGATCCCTATATCCGATTTTATGCCGGAGCAACGCTGGTCACTCGCGACGGCTGGGCGCTTGGAACACTCTGCGTCATCGATCGCAAGCCTCGCCAACTCACGCCCGACCAACTCCGCGCCCTGGGCACCATCCGCCGTTCTGTAGTCCACGCGATCGAGGTGCGAAGGGTGCTTGCAGGTCAGAAACAGATAATTGCGGAGCTTGGTCACCTGCACCGATCACTTGAGGCGTCGCGGCGCACGGCGGAGGAAGCAACCCGCGCCAAGGCGGATTTTCTCGCGACCATGAGTCACGAGATTCGCACACCCATGAACGCCGTAATCGGAATGACGGCGCTCCTCCGCGACACTACCTTAACCCCCGAGCAGCGGGACCACGTCGAAACGATGCAGGTGAGTGGCGAACACCTGCTCACCGTGGTCGACGACATTCTTGATTTTTCAAAAATGGAAGCGGGCAAGCTTGAGATTGAACATGCCCCCTTTTCGGTCCGTGAATGCGTCGCGACCGCATTTCGGCTGGTGGCAAAGCACGCGGCGGAAAAAAAGTTGGCGGTCCGCGGCGAATTCGATGGCGACGTGCCGGAAACAGTGATCGGCGACGTCACCCGGCTACGCAAAATCCTCGTCAATCTGCTTTCCAACGCCTTGAAGTTTACGGAGCAAGGTGAAGTGGCAGTCAACGTGGCCGCGCGCACGGTGGTCGGCGGAATCGAACTTGCCTTTCGGGTGACCGATAGGGGCATCGGCATCCCGGCGGACCGGCTGGATCGCTTATTCCACAATTTTTCCCAAGCCGAGTCCTCCACGACCCGCCGGTGCGGGGGCACCGGTCTGGGTCTCGCCATCAGCCGCCGCCTCGTCGAGCTCCAAGGGGGAAAAATCTCCGTCTCCAGCGAGCCGGGACGCGGCTCTTGCTTCGCCTTCACGATCCTCGTGGAAGCAGGCCACAACATTAATGCCAAAGACGCTGATCTCGTCGCGCCCGTCGACACGTTTGATCCGGAATTCGCGCTAAAGCATCCCGCTAAAATCCTTGTCGCCGAGGATAATCTGGTGAACCAAAAGGTTCTGGACCGAATGCTGAAACGGCTCGGCTATGCGCCCTCGGTGGTGCCTGACGGCGCTGCAGCCCTCGCCGCGCGGCGGGGCGGAAACTTCGATCTTGTCTTCATGGACATCGAGATGCCGGAAATGGATGGACCCACCGCCACACGTGCGCTCCGTGCGGACCTCTCGATGGGCCGCCAGCCAGTCGTGGTGGCGCTCACTGCCAATGCGCTGGCCGGCAACCGTGAAAGCTACATCGCTGCCGGAATGGATGCCTATATGGCTAAACCCATACGCGTGCGCGAACTGACCGACGTCCTCGCCCGGATCGCGAAATTGCGGCCCCCTCCGCTTTGACGCCTTTTATTTTATCTCGCTCCAGTCGCGGCGGCCGGGTTCGCAACTCCGGCTTCGGACGTTCGCTCTGATCGGAAAAAGCCGATCACCAACGCCAGAGCGATCGAACCGAAAAAAATTCGTCGGGCCCATTTTCGGCGGGCGGAGGGATCCGGCAGCCATTGCGCTTCCTTCTTCGCCAAGTACCCCACCGCGAAAATGGGCGCCAGCAGCCAGACATACCAAGGCGCCCCCCAGGAACCCAACAGGTGGCGGAACGACGCAATGACGGAAAGACCGAACAACGTGGTGGCGAAGAGGAGGGCGAACGTCACGCTGTGCCCCCGCAAAGCCCGCCAGGTCCACGACACGCCAGAAATAATTCCCACGGAGGATAAAAAACGCATGCAGGACAAAGGCCTGACGGCAAAACTGCTTAATTCCAAGCCACGGCCGCTGGCCTACGGGCCGAGCAATCGCGGCTTCTCCGCGCTATCATAGCCATCGTCCCCCAACGTGGGTTCAACCGCCTCAACAAATCGCAATCCTTCGGTGAAGGTCCAGAGCCAGCACGCCCCGTCCTGGCGATCGTGCACGAGTAGATAATCAGGAAAGCGATCGCGGAGCAGGCTGGCGATCGGGTAGGCGCCAAGCGTGAGGCGTTCCACCATTCGGGGCAGCAGTGAAGCGGGCTGCACCGCGTCCAGAGTGACGGTCCAACATCCCCCCACTCCCACCGGCGCACCGGCTTGGAAATAGTAGCCAAAAAATCGCGGGGGAATGAAATAGCCGGTTGCCCGCAACCGTCGGAGCTGCTCATTCACCAGACCCACAAAACCCACGCGCCAGGGAAAATCCGGCGGCAGGTCGAGATCGGGAAGAGGAATCAGAAGGTTCTCAGGCATTTCCCCAAGCAGTTTGTAGTTTATTACGGCGTCCACCGGCGACCCCAACTGGGTTATTCGCTCCCGGGTCAGACCGCAGGACACCGCGCTGGGTGCCGATCGAACGCGTCTTTTTTCCAACGCTTGCGGCTCGCGTCGACTGCAGAGAAAGTTCGCCCATGCCGCTCACGCGCCGACTACAGCAGGTAATCGAGGATCTCGCGGCGGTGGATGACCCGCAGGAACGACTCGCGCTCGTGATTGATCGAGCGAAGCGGATTCCGCCGCTCGCCCCGGCGGAACGCGTCGACGTGAACCGAGTCGCAGGCTGCGTGTCGGTGGTGTGGATTATACCGGTGATGCGCGGTGGCGTTTGCGAATTTCGCAGCGACGCCGAGTCGCCGGTCGTCCGCGGGTTGCTCGCGTTGCTTTGTGACTATTACAGCGGCGTGCCGCCGGGAACCATCGTCGCAAGCGAAACAGATCCCTTGGAGCAGACCGGCTTGGCGCGCAATCTCTCACCCACCCGCCGCAACGGCTTGGCGTCGGCGCGAACCGCGATCCGGGCTTTCGCCACCCGGAATCTCTCCGCCCCTCCCGCAACGGCAGCACGCCCTGTTTCCTAGCTGAGGTCGTCAGCTTTTTCAAACCCATGGCAGTGTACTTCGACGCTCACAATCACCTGCAGGATGCCTGGCTGCAGCCGGTGCGAACCCAGGTATGGAAAGACTTGGGGACAATTCCCCTGCGCGCCGCGGTGGTGAACGGGACGGCGGAAAGCGATTGGGGACACGTCGCCACGCTCGCGGAGGCGAATGAGTGGTCCGATCCGGCGGGCTCCATGCGTTTTGCCGTCGTGCCAAGTTACGGACTTCATCCCTGGCAGGTCGGAAACCGGAGCGCAGAATGGCAGAAAGCATTGCGCGAACGCGTGCACGGAAACGTGCGGGCTGGTATCGGCGAGATCGGCCTCGATCGGTGGATGCTGGACCGCGCGCCGCCCGGGGACCCACGCCTGGGGGGCCTGCGCCGCGCGTTACTGGAAGAACAACTTGAAGTCTTCACCTGGCAACTCGAACTCGCCACCGAGCTGAACCGCCCGGCCACCATTCATTGCATCGATGCCTGGGGCGCGCTCGCCCAAGCGCTGCGCGACACCCCGCCGCCCCGGCGAGGATTCCTCCTGCATGCCTATGGTGGATCAATCGAGATGGCGCGGGAATTTGCGGCATTGGGCGCCTATTTCTCCTTCAACGGCTATTTTCTCGGCGACCCTCAGCGCGCCAAACGGAACGTGTTCCAGCAGCTCCCGGCGGACCGGATTCTGGTGGAAACCGATGCGCCTGCCATGCCCCTGCCCGAGGCGCGCCGCAAATTCACGCTGCCGGGCTTGGCGGAAGGCAACGTGATCAATCATCCCGCGAACATCGTGGCCGTGTACGCCGGACTCGCGGAAGTTCGTGGCGAACCGGTGGAATCTCTGGCGGTCCAGATCGAAGAAAATTTTCGCCGTCTATTTTTATAACTCCACCGCGGCCCTCGGCACCTCATCTCATCACAACGGTCGCGCGGCCAGCAGACGCACGATCTCGCCCGCGGCAATGAGGCCAAACGCGCCCGTCACAAAGACGGCGGTCCCGAAGCCGCTCTCACAATCGAGCTTCAAGTTCGCCGCCGGCTCCGGATAAGCCGCACAGGAACCATCCGTCCACGGAAAAACCGGATGCTCCCCTGACCAGACACAACGCACCCCAAAATGCATGACGCCGGTCTGTTTGCCCGGCTCAAAGCCATGTTCGCGCCGCAGGGTTTTTCGAACGAGTCGCAGCAGACTATCCCCTGTCGCGTCGCCCAAATCGCCCGTGCGGATCTGAGTGGCGTCCCGCTTTCCACCGGCTCCGCCCACGGTCAAAACGGGCTGTCGCCGTTGTAAGCACTCGGCAATCAGCAAAGCTTTGTTGGGCACGCCATCAATCGCATCGACCACATAATCATACGTCGGGGTGAGCAGCCGCGCGGCTGAGCTCCGGGTAAAAAATTCCTGCGCAACTTCGACCCGACAGTCGGGGTGAATGGCCTTCACGCGTTCCGCCAGCACCACGACCTTCGGCCGCCCAATCTGCCCTTCCAACGCGGGCAGCTGTCGATTTACATTGGTGACACACACGTCGTCGAGATCGATGAGCGTTAGCGCGCCAACTCCGCTGCGCGCCAGTCCTTCCACCACCCACGAGCCGACGCCGCCGACGCCCACGATGCAGACCGAGGCCGAACTCAGACGGTGCAGCGCGTCGCGCCCCAGCAGCCGGCCGACCGCGCCAAACCGGGCCAGATAATCCGGCGTCAAATCAGAAGCTGTTTCCTGCCTGTTCATTCGCCGTTCATCCCTGGCCCGCAGGTCCTGGTTCCGGCTTCAAGGCACGAAAGTCGCCCGCGACGGGAGAATCTGGCGTGGGGGGGGGGGCGACAGGACATCGCTCCGGTCCAAAGTTTCGCGGTATTCATGATCCGGATACCTTGAGGCAGCTGTGTGAATCGGGGCCAGAATTCACCCCGCCAGCAGGCGTTGCCGCATTGCCTGCGCCGCCGCACCCCAAGTCGGCAGCGGCCGCGTGGTTGCTTCTGCCGTCAGCTTCGCCTGCCAGGCATCATCGCGCAGGACGCGCAGCAACGCCGCCTTCCATGCGGTGCGGTCGTTGAGCCTGACCGCCACGCACCCCCCGCCATCCGCATTTTCGCGCAAAACCGGCAGGTCGCTGCACACGCACGGCACTCCCATCCAGAGCGATTCAAGGAGCGGCAGTCCGCAGCCTTCTGCGATCGTCGGGAAAACGCTCGCGCGCGTCGTGGCGTACAAACGCGCCACCACGGCGTCCGGGGCCGCTTCGTGGAAGCAAAGTCCCGGAAAACGGCGCCGCAGTGCCTTGATGCGCGACACAACGGGCGGCCCAAAGTGCGGGTTGACGCGGCCCACGATGTGGAGTTCGAACTCCACGCCTTCCCCCCACAGCTCCTCGGCCACATCGAGGAGAAACATCTGGTTCTTCCTGGGCTCGAGAATGCCGAGGCACAGCAAGCCACGCCCCACCTTCGATCGCGCGGACACCCGCGGCGCGCCATTGAAATCCGCGCCGAGCGCCAGGACATCGACCGGCGGCGCCGACTCGGTGCCCTGCCACCGCCAAAAATCCACCAGTTCCCTCCGGCTCGCCTCCGAATCCGCCCACACGCGGTCGAAGCGCGCCAGCATCTTCATGTAAGCGGGATGCCGGGCCACACTGTGCGGCCAGGTGATGCGCGGGTGCTTCAACGGAATCGCATCATGAAAAATCCCGGCGATACGGCAGGGACGCTTTTGCAGGAAAGCGTCGAACCCGGGTCGCTCCTCCGGCGTGAATATTTCACCCGTTAAAAACCAGTCTCCCTCCTGGGTTGCGCGATTCCACTTTGGCCATCGCACGGGCGCAGCGGTTGGGCCGAATTCGTCGGCAAGGCGGCCGCTCACCCGCATCAAGCCCGAACGATGCCCCGCCCCGCCCGATTTCGTGACGTCAAAAAAAATCATGGCGGCAGGTTGGCGACGTTGGCCGCAGGTTTATCCGAATGCGGGTGCGCATCGACTACGCGGTGAAAATGGGCGAGCAATCGGCGCGCATTCGTATGGGCATTGAAGTTTTCCTCCACCCAACGCCGCCCGTTCGTGCGCAATCGTTCCACGAGCGCATCGTCGGCCATGATCCGGCGAAGCGCGGCCACCCACTGCGCGGGCACACCCGCTTCCGCAACGAAGCCCGTGACGCCATCGCTGATGGCTTCGGTGGTGGCCGCCACCGGCGAGGTCACGACCACGACTCCGGCGGCCATGGCTTCCGGGATGACATTGGGCAGCCCGTCGCGATCGCCGCTGGGCGCGACGACGCCCGTGTGCAGCAAGACATCGGCCCATTCCAGCTGGCGCGAGACATCCGGCTGCGAAAGATGGCCGGTAAACGTGACCTGCGCCGCCAGGCCCAGTCGTCCGGCCATTTTTTCCAACTCGGCGCGCAAGGGCCCGTCACCCACAATGCGCGCGTCGAACGGCACTCCGGCGGCCCGCAGCGCGGCATGGATTCGCAGTTGGTGATCGAGTCCTTTTTTCTCCACCAGGCGCGCGATGCTCACGAGGTGCAGCGGCGACCGGGACGAGCGCAGGCGTTTTACCGGCGGCAGGTGGTCCAGCCCGCGCCGAATGCAAAAAACTTTTTCCGCGGCGATGCCGTGTTCGATGAGGGCGCGACGGCCCATCTCGGTGGAAGTGTGAATGAAGGCCGCATGAACAAGCTTGTCCTCCAACCACCAATCCCCGCCGTGCTCATAAATGTCATACGCGTGGGCGGCGGCGCTGTAACGGTGGGCGTCCACGCGCCAGAAAAGCCACGCCGCGGTGGCCGGCGCGCCCCCCCAGGCGGCATGAATTAAGGCCGGCGGATGGCGGCGGAAAGCGCGAAACTCAACGCACGCGAAACCGGCGCCGAGCATGTTTTCCCAAAAATTGAGCCACGACGGTGGGCGCCGCCGCGCGAGCCCGGCCAGCAATTGGCGTAAAACTTCCGGTCGGCGCCAGGATTCATAGGGAATCAACCAGAGCAGCGTGAGCAGCCTCCACTTGTTGAACCGGCTGACGGGCAGCCCGCGAAAACTGCCGCCACCACCCCACAGGGAGTACAAACGCAGGTTCACGCCGAGCGATCGCATGGCGATAATTTCACGCTGCAAAAACGTCTCCGTGTTTTTCGGAAACGTCGTGAACAGATACGCGATGGTGGGTCGGGAAGGAGCCAAGAGGCGGAGAAATTAGCGCGCCCGGGGTCGCGCCGCCAAGCGGATTGGAGGCGGGGGACAGAACCGGGCGCAGCTATTTGCGCAGCAAGGGGCCATGGGCGTTCGGCGGTGGAAAGTCCCCGCGCTCGAGCCTCGCTCCGGCCACCTCGTTACCAAGGGCAATGAGCTCGTCGATGACGAGCGTGGGATCCTCCTCGTAACGCAGCTTCAGGAAATTCT
>JBEENF010000067.1:0-12297 GCA_041192325.1 Verrucomicrobiota bacterium | reverse complement strand
GCCGGCCAGTCCGCCCCGGAGAGCGAAACCCCCGGCGCCGCCGGGCGGCCGTTGCCGCCCGCCCTCAGCCGCGGTCCCGTCGCAGCCACCGGTGCCCTGCTCCGTCCCGGCTCCAGCGACGCCCCCATTGCCCTCCAGCCACCCGGTCCCCGCAGCCCGGGCTCCGGCGCGGAACCCCAAAGTTCGGATACACCCGCCGGCGGCGCCGGACAAACCAACCGTTTCGAGCCCTCCTCCGCCGACCAGCCGGCCCCGGAGAGCGAAACCCTCGGGGCCGCCATGTTGCAGTCGCTGCTTTATCAGAGCACGAGCGCCGCTTATCCCACCGCTCAACCCGCCGCCATTGCGCCCAACGCGGAGGTGGCTCGTTCCACCCGGATCGAAAAGTTGGAAAAAATAATCGCCGACACGGTGTCGAGGGTCCTCGTCTCCGACCCGTTACATGACGGCAACCGCGAAATCCGCCTCGAAATCGCCCGCGAGGTTCTGCCGGATACGTCTGTCCGCCTTTGGCGGGAAGCGGGTCGTCTCCATGTTGAGTTCGTCTCCTCCGCCAGCGTCGCAGCCAGCGCCTTGAGCGCCAGCCTGCCGCGGCTGGTGACCGCGATCCAACAGTTGGATGCGCGGCTGGAGGCTCCGGTGGTTTCCCTGCGCCTGGACGCCGACACCGGGCAGCCCGGCGACGGTCGCTCCCGCCAACGCTACTATCAACCGGATGAAAACTCCGATCTGGCATGAGTGAGCTCGTGGAGGAAAAAACCGCCGCCGCTCCCCGCCACGGCAGTTCCTTGGCTCCCACCGTGGCGAAGCGCTTCAATATCCTGGTCGCGTCGGGCCGGGTCTTCGCCTTTCGCTGGGCGGGGCGACCCGCCGCGCTGCATTTTACGGCTTTGGACGCCGCCGCGCATGCCACCGGATTCCTGCGGGTACGACTCGGGGATCACCTCCTCGACCTCGGGTACAACGCACTGCCGGCACCGTCGCAACTCGGCGTCGATTTCGCCGGGATCGAAATTGAAGGGCTGCCGGATACGCTTCGCCTGGGTTGTCTTGAGGCCTGCCTTGAAGATGCGCTCACGGCGCTGCGTCAGCACGGCGTGGCGTTGGAACTCCAGGGCTGGCAACCGGCGGCGGAAACCCTGCCCGCGCAGTTCGGCTGGGAACTGCGGCTCGAGGGTGCGCCCTTCCTGGCCGGCACCGTCCACGGTGAGTCCGAGGCCTGCGAATACCTTGCCACCCTCGCGGAACGTGCCACCCCGCGGCCGGTGCGCTCCGCCGCGGACATCCCCTTCGCCGTGGACGTCGCCGTGGCCCGAATGATCCTGTCCGTCACCGCGCTGCGGGACCTGGCTCCGGGCGACGTTCTGCTGCCCAATCTTTCGGCGGCCGAATGGGCCTCCGGCCGCTGCGAACTCTGGTCGGGCAACCGCCGCCTGGGCGCGGCCGTCCGCGAAAAACAGACCGTCAAACTTCACGCCATGAAACAAACCACCCCAACGCCCCCTCCGCCCGGGACCGCCGCCGCCTTGAGCGTGGACGACCTGCCCGTGCAAATCGCCTTCGATGTGGGCCAGATCGAGGTCACGGTGGGCCACCTCCGCACCTTGGGCGACGGCTATACCTTCGAACTTCCCGCCGCCCCCGAACGCACGGTCACCATCCGGGCCAATGGCCGCGAGATCGGTCACGGCGAACTGGTCGACCTCGGCGATAAAATGGGTGTGCGCATCGCGAGCTGGAACCTTGCATGAATTTCAATCTTCCGGATCCGCTCACGCTGATCGTGCTGACGGCGGCGCTGTCGCTCGCGCCGTTCTTTGCGGTCATGATGACTTCCTACGTGAAGTTGGTGGTGGTCCTGAGCCTTGTCCGCAACGCGCTCGGCATTCAGCAGATCCCGCCCAATCTGGTTATCAACGGGCTCGCGATCATCATCTCCGTTTACATCATGGCGCCGGTCGCCACGAGCACTTTTGCCATCGTCGAGAAAGAGGACCTCACCAAGTTGAACGCGCCGACGATCCAGCGCCTGCTCACAAAATCGCAGGAGCCGATCGTTGGCTTCCTCAAGAAGCATTCGAACGACCGCGAAAAGCTGTTCTTTCTGGATACGACGAAGCGGCTCTGGTCCGCCGAGGCCGCCGCCACGGTCGACAAGGACAGCTTCCTCATTCTGGTCCCGGCCTTCACCGTCAGTGAACTCACCTCGGCTTTTCAGATCGGGTTTCTGCTCTATCTCCCGTTCATCGCGATCGATCTCATCGTATCCAACATTCTGCTCGCCATGGGCATGATGATGGTCTCGCCCATGACCATCTCCCTGCCGTTCAAGCTGCTCCTCTTTGTGCTGATCGACGGCTGGACCCGGTTGATCCATGGCATCGTCCTGACTTACGTGGTGCCCGGCGGCTGAGGACTCCCCATGAACGAAGCCTTCCTCCTGGAACTTACCGCCCAGGCCCTGACCCTGGTCTTGGTGCTATCGCTGCCCCCGATCATTGCCGCGACGCTGATGGGGCTCTTGGTCAGTCTTCTGCAGGCCTTGACCCAGGTGCAGGAGCAGACCCTGAGTTTCGCCGTCAAGCTCGTCGTGGTGACGGCGGTGTTATTGCTGACGATGTCTTGGATCGGCGCCGAACTGTTGCGATTTACCGGCTACGTCTTCGACATCTTCCCGACGTTGACCCAACAGCGCCGGGGCTAAGCCGGGATCCGTTGCGTGCGACCAAACGCGGCAATTCACCGGAGATCCCAGCCCGAATCCCATGGCGGACAACATTCCCTTTCAAGATTCGCTGGTGATGCTGACGTTCACGCTGCCGCGGATCACGGCGGCGCTGGTGACCTGCCCGTTCTTTTCCCAGCAGTTCATCCAAGGCCTGGCGCGGCAGGTGGTCGTTATCAGCCTAACTCTGATTGCGGTACCGATTGTCGCTTTTTCCACCTCTGCGGAGGAATTTAACAGCAAGTCGGGGCTTATCTTTAGCATCATCATCGTCAAGGAGATCGCCCTGGGCACGATTATCGGCTATGTCAGCGGTCTGGTCTTTTGGATCGCGGAGGGCACGGGGTTCTTCATCGACAACCAGCGCGGAGCCTCGATGGCCGAAGTCTCCGATCCGGTGTCCGGCAGCAGCACCTCACCGTTTGGTCTGCTTCTCGCCATGCTCGTCGCGGTGCTCTTCTTTGTCGGCGGCGGGTTTCACGCGTTCCTGACGCTCATCTACGAGAGCTACCAGATTTGGCCCGTGTTCGAATACTTTCCCCGCTTCAATCCCCAGTTGCCGATGGCCGCGCTCGGCGTGCTTGACGGTCTCATGAGCTACATCGTGCTCTTCGCCGCGCCGCTCATCATCGCGATGTTCCTCGCGGAATTTGGTCTCGGTCTGATGAACCGCTTCGCTTCCCAGCTCAACGTGTTCTCCCTCGCCATGGCGGTAAAGAGCGCGGTGGCGTCCGTGTTGATCATTCTCTATCTTAGCGTGCTCACGGGACTGCTCAAGGGGCAGTTTGTGAACCGTGAGAAGCTGCAGATCTTCTTCCAGGCCTTGTTCCGCTAGGCGCCCATGTCCTCGGAAAAAAACGAACAGCCGACGGCCAAGAAGCTGCGGGACGCCCGCCAGAAGGGGCAGGTGGCGAAGAGTCAGGACGTCACAACCACCGTGCTCATGATCTCGCTGTTCGCGAGCATCGGCCTGATGTGGGACTGGATGCTCGTGCAATTGAAGGAGCTGGTGCTCCTGCCGGTTTCTTTTTACGCCATGCCTTTCGACCGGGCGGTGCAGGAAGTGGCGTATGGGGTCATGCTGAAGGCCCTGCTCATCTCGCTGCCGCTGGTTTTCATCGGGTTCGTCGCCGGAGCCGCCGCCAGTTTTTTCCAGGTCGGTCCGCTGCTGTCCTTCGAGTCCGTGCAACCGGAACTAAAAAAAATCAACCCGCTCGAAAAGGCCCAGCAGATCTTTTCGATGAAAAGCGTCATCGAATTCATCAAGTCCGTGGTGAAGGTTTCGATCATCGGGGTCATCGTCTACCAGATCATCCGCAGCTCGATCGACGGCCTCTCGCGCCTCCCCTACGGCGGCGAGGCCGCCCTGCTCGTCGGCGTCGGCGCGGTCATGAAGAGCCTCGCGATCAATGTCTGCTTGGTCTACGCGGCCATCGCCGGCTTCGACTACTTCCTCCAGCAATACCAGCACATCAAGGGGCTCAAGATGTCGAAGGACGAAGTGAAGCGCGAATACAAGGAGTCCGAGGGTGATCCGCAGATCAAGGGCAAGCGCAAGCAGCTGCACCAGGAATTGCTCGCCAACAGCCAGGTGCAAAATACCCGCAAGGCCAGCGTCGTTGTCACCAATCCCACCCATCTGGCGGTGGCGATCTACTACGAGGAAAAGGAAAACCGCCTGCCGATCGTGGTCGCCAAAGGTGAGGACAACGTGGCCCGGCGCATGATCGCCGTCGCCAAGGAGGAGGGCATCCCCGTCATGCAAAACATCCCGCTCGCCCGCGCCCTCTACGCCGATGTCGCGGTCGATCGCTACATCCCCGCCGACCTCATCGAGCCGATGGCGGAGGTTCTGCGCTGGGTGAAGGAACTCAAACCGCAAGACGAGCGCTGAGCGGAATCCGTCATCACCGAAAAACCTGCCCGAGGATCAGCCGCCAGCACGCGCCCGCCACCAACAACCCGTAGCCCACCAACTGCGGCACGGTCAGCACCCCGGCGATAAAAAACAGGAACCCAAACGCGGGAAACACCAGCCGAAATCGGGTCACAAAGGGAACCGCCGCTGCGCCTAAAGGAGCGCGCAGCACCGTCACCACCTGAAAAGCGAAACCCACTGTGAAAATGACGGCGATTACTTTTCGCCACGTCGCCACCCCTTCCGGCAGCGCCCACAGCAGGACCCCGGCCCCCAGCAAGGCGGCGGCCGTCTGAGGTAACATGGGATTGGTCCACGGTTGCTTCGATGCCATGGCCGAGGCTGCTCGTTCAGGCAGGCCAGGTCAAACGGCGCCTGCCCGCCGCCAGGGTTCAGACCACTGATGGTAGAGTTCCCCGGTCTGGACGGTCCCAGCGGCCTCCGTAACCCAAACGGGTGATCTTCGGGGCCTTTCTCGACTCGCTCCTTGAGCCACGGACCTCCTGCCGAATGTTCAATCCCAAGACCCTTCGTGTTTCGCTCCCTATGGATTTTTTCCCGGCATCGCCCTTTGCTGGGAGGTCCGCCGCCGGAGTCCACCGTTTCGCCCCATGCCTGATCCCGTAAACTTGATCCCAGTCAGTAACCCTTTCGTTTCGCCGGGAATCAGCAGCCCTGCGCTGCCTCAGCCGGGTCGTTTGGGCTCCTCGGAGTTGATTCAAACTCCAGGAAATAATTCGCGGCGCGTCGGCGCCGATTCCCTCATCCAATCGATTTTCCGTGCGAACGACCGCGCGCTCCCTCCCTTGCAGCAGGCAACCGGCCCCGCGCGACTCTCCCCTAACCGGCTGCCCGAGGCTCCGGTCACGCCACGGCCGGCGCTGTGGACCTCCGAACAATTGATCGCCGAGGCCGGTGGCGTCGGACCCAAAGAGGATCGCTTGGGCGGCCTCTGGAAAATGTCGGAAAAATACAAGGCGGTCACCGATGGTCTCAAAAACATTCACGTGGACCTGGCCGGCCCCATTCCGGCAGACGGGCCGGCGGCGCGCGCCCAGACCGCAAACCTGCTGGCGCAGCTGAAAACCGTGCAGGCCGCGATCGACACCTACGTCCAAGCCCACCCGCGCAATGAACCCGCGAGGGCCATGGTGGTGTTGCGCACTCGCATCGACGATGAAATCGGCGCGCTCAACCTGATCTCGCGCGCTCCCACCCGCATGGCCGGTATGCCGTGGAGCGAAGCGCTCGCGTTCGGCACCATCGCCGAGTCAATATTGTCCCGCCCCAGCACACCTGGCGATCCCACCGCCGCCGCCACCGCCGCCGCCCGACTCGACAAACTCGTCGGCCTCGTCCAAACCGCCGGCGGCGACATTTCACCGGCGGGCGCCGCGCTCCTGCAGGCCAGCGTCAAAGCCGCGTCGCTGGCCGTCGTCACCGAGCGGATGGCCGTCGCCACCGGCGACCTGCTCGGATCCGTCATTCCTCCCGATGGCGAGCCTGCGACCGCCCTGCGGCCGCTGATCGCACAGGGCCATGACAACGCTCTCCTGCGCGCCGAACTCATCGACCAACAGGCCCTCGCCCACAAAAACGGGCACGAATTCCTCCAGGAAAAATACACTGCGCTGCTGGAAATGATGGGACCGCCCGCAGGGATCCCGGATAAGATTTCGCGCGAGCTCTCGGCGTCGGTCGCCGCCTTGCGCACCGACCAACCGGCCTTGGAACCGACCGCGCTTTTCAACCACCAGATCAACGGCCTCACCGCCCTGCGTTCGGCGGTATCCGGCGTTTCGCTACCCGGGGTGGATTTCGCGCCAAACCGGCAAGAGATCGATACGGCGCTCAAAGCCGCTCGAAGCGATCACACCCTGGCCGTCTCCGCCCTGTCCCTGCACCAGACGACGGCACTGCTCCTGCCCCACGATACGGCCGGGGAAAAACTGGCCGACGTCCTCGCGGCCCATCAAAATCATGCGGCCTGGCTGGGAGACGCCGACGCGGCGCCGCCCACCGCCCACCTCGAGGCCACGCCACCAACGGGTCTTGGCCGCCTGATCAGTCAAAACCGGGGCCAGATGGAAATGCTGGCCGCCAAACTGAACACCGACGTGGCGGATCGTCTGGCGGGCATCCCCGGGGAAGCCCGTCATCTCCCGGCGCAACGCGCCTTCGTTGATCAATTGGATTCGGCCATCCAAGCCGCCGCCGGCAAGGCACTCTCGCCGTTCACCGCCACCACCGTCACGCTCGTGACCGAAAAGCGGGCGGCGGTGATCGCGGCGCAAAACCAGCTGACCGCAAGCCACGGCGCCTGGCGCCAGGAGGCCCGCGATCTGCTCGTTGCCGCTGAAAACCAAGGCCGCGGCACGCTCGGCCTCACCGAGGTCGGAACGACCGCAGCCTTGCTGGAAAAAATTGACCTGAAACTAAAGGCCATGGAGGGCAACGGGGCGATCTACGCGGAATTGGGCTCCCGCTTGGGAGGCGCACGGGCGGCGCTCGTCACCACGCTGACGGCCTGTATCCAAGATTCCCTTTCATCAACCGCGCCCGTCAACGCCCAGATCACCCAGCTCAGCCGCCTGCTGCAAGCCCTGCCCCCCGCCGCCGCCGGCGAAGTCGCCGACCTGCACCAGCAGGTGCACGCCAAGATGGTCGGACTTTACACGGAGCATCAGGTCACCGTCCTCACCGAACTGCAGACGTCGTTTGAGTCCGCGCAAAACATCGTCGGCGCCGGGGACGGTCGGAAGACCACGGCGCTGCTGAACCTGCTGCGTTCGGTCGAACGGGCCCAAACGTTTGATCCCGCGCTCGCCGTCACGGATGACAACCAGCTGAGCACCGAAGCCCGCGCCACGAGCACCGCGTTGGGGGCCCTGCACCAAGCCGTCCGGGAGTCGGCGGTGGCAGGCGTCACCGAGTTTTCCCGGACGATCGGACTCGAGCTGGGCCGGCGGGGAGCAGCCACCCCTAACATTCGTCTCCTCGCCACCCAGCTCGATGCGCTCTTTCCCCCGCGTGCAGAGGCCGGGGCCCCGGCGGATCCCACCGGTAAAGCCAGCCGGCTGCGGCAGGGGCTCAATGAGCTGCAGCTGTGGGACGCCAAGCAGCGGTTTTCCCTGCAAGCCCCGATTCTGAAAATCATCACGAAGGCCGACACGCTGGTGACCGTCGCACCGCAGCTTTCCGCAGACGGCGAGGTTTCCATCCGCGGCCGCACGAAAGCTTCGGCGGTTTCAAAAAATCAAGGCGAAGACGCGCTGCGCACGCTGTATCGCTTGGGTATGCTGGATCTGCCCGGGTTCGCGGGAAAGATCGAACGTTTTGTCGACAACCGGCCGAGCCTGCAGGTCCTCGTGGAAGTCGCCCAGGGGAATCCGATCATGATTGATGCGCTGCTCGGCGAGCCGGAGTGGGATGACGCGGCGCTCCGGCTCAAGAAAAGCGTGGTCGACCCGCTGGCCGGCGACGCCGCCCTTCAGCTCGGCAAGATCGAGTTGGCCCATGAATTAAACATCGGCAAACGCACGCTCGACCAGCTCTTACGCGAATCCAATCCAGACTGGCGGCCCGCTGCGCCGTCTGGAGACGCCGCCACCGCCCTGGGCTTGCGGAGCTTTGGCTACGACGCGACCACGGTTGCCGCCTTTATGTCGGCTGCCGCAAGCCGTACCGGTCCACAGCTCGACCAGGTCAAATTGCTGCTCGCGCAGGTCGTGGTGCTGAGTGCGCGGATCGAATTCCCCGAGGGCGTGATCCCGGAGGAGCAAAAGGCGCACACCGCGGAACTGGTGCGCACCATTCTGGGTCGACCCGCTGGCGAATCCGCCGATCAGGTGCTGGCAACAGCCGGGCTCGGCCACTCCTTCGCTTCCGTCTCCGCGCTGCGGGAAACCACGGAAGCCCTGCACGATTTGCAGCAAATGGTGGCGCAGAACGAGACCACGGTGGCCGATGCGCTGGCCGCCTTCGACCGCAAGGCCGGTGACGAGCGTGGAACCGCCAACGGGCTGGTCAGCCGGGCCGCCATCTGGAGCCTGACGGAGCCGCACGCCGCCGGCATCACCCTCGAGCCGGAGCGGCGGCTCTATCGGGAGGCGTGGGCGAATGCCGGCGAACTGGCCAACGCAAAGCTGGGCGACAAAATCGAACGGCGGTTGGCCCGCATCGACAATTATCTGAACCACCAGGAGGTCGGGACGGCCTCGTTTCGAGATCCCGCCGCCAAGCTGAACCAACTCGGTCTCGGGACCGAGCTGACCTATTACTTTGGCGTCAAGGGCGCCCAAATTAACGGCTTGGCGGATACCACCATTCACCTGGAAAAAATCGCGGAACTGCGCGACGCCGTGACCGGCGAGCGGCGAGCGGAGTTAGCCACGATTATCGGGCGGAACGCCGCAAACCCGGATCAGCTCCTGCTGAGCGGCGAAAACGGTCGGCAAGCCCGGGAGGTGACACGATCAAATCTGAGTGCTTTTCGAACTTCCCTGCAGCCTAAAACCGCCGTGGGGCGGGCCCTGAGCAATTCCAATCCTTCGAAGCAATCCCTGGACAAAGCAGCCCAAGCGCTGGCGACCGCCCTCGGCGCCACTCCGGCTGATCCCGTCCAGGTCCGCCGCGCTTGTGCGCAACTGGGCGCCCTGCTGCAGTTGGGCGAAGCGCACGACGCCATCAAGACGACCGTCCAGGAGATCGGAAAGTTTCGGAA
The DNA here is from genome assembly GCA_041192325.1 of Verrucomicrobiota bacterium. Taxonomy (GTDB): domain Bacteria; phylum Verrucomicrobiota; class Verrucomicrobiia; order Opitutales; family Opitutaceae; genus ER46. Next base: position 2,931 of record JBEENF010000067.1, on the reverse strand, counting down.
GCTCCGGGCGGATCACGACACCGTGCAGAAATTTGCTGCGGTGGAGGCGGCTAAAATCAACCGGGATGCGCCGCATCTCGCCCGGGTGGCGACGGCGGTGATGCTTGATGTCTTCAGCCAGTCCTCGTTCCAGACCCTGACCGCGTTCAAGACCGAGCTGGGCCGGCCGGGAAACGAGTTGGAAACCCAACTCAAGGCCCGACTGGCCGCGATTGGACTCGACCAAATTCCGGGCCCAAGCGGCTCGGCCCGCCTCATTGCGAGCCAGGAAATGGTGAGCTGGCTGAGGCTGACGCTGGAGGCCAAGCCCAACCTGCTCGACCTGCTCAAGGATGAATTCTCGGATCTGGAAAAGCGAATCGAGCAAGCACCCAGCCAATCGAGGCCGCAGCTCAAGGCTCTCATTCCTAACGCCAGCGATAATTTCCGGGGCAAAATCTGCCAGATGGCCGAGGGCCAAAGCCTCGAAGTGACGGTCAGCCGCAAGGGCGGCCTTAATATTTCCGTCCCGGTCGCCACCCCGGGCGTCAACGCCACCTTCGGTTTCGCGCTCAATCGCAGCAACGGCGTCCATATTCAGCGCGAAACGGGCGGTAATTGGACGGTGGTCTGCAAGTCGGGCGAAGAAGCCACCGGCCGCGCCGGGGTGAAAACCCTCGGAGGCTTGCTGTCGGCGAATCTTTCGCTCGGGGCGCAGCAGGCGAAAGGATTCATCTTCGAATTCGAGGCGCAGGCGGATCCGGCCAAGATCGCGCGTCTCGTCGAGCAGTTCTTTAAGCCCCAGGAATCGAGCGATCCTTTGGCGACGCTGCGGGATGCTGGAGCAACCCGAATTCTCGGCCTGGACGCCGGGGGAGCCTCGATTGGGGTCGAGGCCAACCTAAAGGTTAACGCCGAGGGTCCCAGCGATCTCTTCCTCATTTCGGCCAGTGCCCGGGCCGGCGCCGAAGCGCGGATCACGCAACGCGTCGAGGCCAACAGTTTCGAGCATCGCCAGATTAGCGAACGAGCGTACGAGCTGAAGGCCGGCGTTCAGGTCAACCTCAGCCTCGGTGGCGTGGATGCAGCCGGCGTGGTGCAAGCCGCCCGTGCGGCCCAGACGGCGCGCGATCGTGGCGACGGCACGGTGGCGGCGGGCCGGGCGGCGGAAGCCGCCTACACGCAATCCGGGAAGGTCCGCGAAAAAGCCGAAGCTGCCGCCGAGCAGGACGAGTCAGCCTCGACGGCGCCGGATCGGGCCGACTCCTCCCTCCTCGCGGCCGAGGTCACGTACGCCGTCCAAAAGCAGGAGCAACTCGTCAGCCGCCTCGGTGCCCTGACCACCGCAACCTGCAAACGCAGCAGTCTGCAAATCGGGGGGGTCGCCCGCAGCGCGGGCCAAGTCATCGCGGCCTCCACACACTTCGAGCGCATGAAGGCCACCCTCGGAATTCCCCCGGCTTCCCTCGCCGGAAACGAGGCGTTTCAGGACGCCCTCCAGCGTATCCAAACGTTGGCGGCGAACGGTCACGCGCCACAAATGTCCGTCCAGTGGAACCTCACGGAACGGGCCGCCCTGCTGGTCAACCAGGCGCGCAGCGCGCGCGATCCGTCCGAGGCGAACCGGCTTCTCGACGCACCAGACAGTTACGAGATGAGCCAGATCGAAATCCTCGTCCGGGTCGATCCCGCCACCAGCGGAGCCAACGGGAAGTCCGTGTCACTCAAAACCGGGGAGGATATCCAGGAGAACCTGCAACAGAAGCGCGAAGGTCTCGCCAATGGGAAAGGCTTCGCTGTGGCCGTCTTCGGCGGCGCGGCCGTCGGCGCGGCCGATCTCGGGCTCCAGTTGGCCGAGGTCGGCGTGACGGCCGGGATGGACCTCGTGAGCGAAACCATCGGCCACGTCAGCCTCCACTACGCCAAGTCAGCCGAATTCTCGGGGGCCCAGAAGTACGTGTTGCCGCTCGGCCAGTTTCGCTCCGGACCTTAATCTCATCCCGCCTTCTCACCTCCATAACCAACCCACTCTTATGATCCGAAATTCCCTGCAGGGTTTTCTCGACGCCTTGGGCAACCAAGCCGGAACCCGTTTTGTCCTTGAGGAAAATGGCAGCGCCACGATTCGTTGCGATAACCAGGCCGAGATCGTCGTGGAGAGTCACGACGTCATGCAGTTGATTTTTGTGCATGCTCCCGTGCTGGCGCTCGCGGGGATTGGCAACCGCGCCGCGATCTTCGAGCACGCCCTGGAACTCGGTCTTTTCTCGCTCGGCACGGGAGGCGGCGTTATTGGCTACGACCGCAAGGCGGACCAACTCGTGCTGAGCTTCTCCAGTCCGGTGGCGGCTCTGGACGGCCAGAGTTTCGTCAATCTTTTTGCCAATTTCATCACCGTCCTCGGCCGCGTCCGCGCCGCCCTAGCCTCCGCCCATCCGGACACCGCACCCCGGGACGAAAGCAAAATCGGCGAGCTCCCGCCTCCGCCGCAGGCTCTGCCCGAATCCCTCGCGGGCATCTGCCCGACGCTGCAACCCGGCCGTATCCGCGCCTGAACGCTCCCACCCTCATGTCTGGAATTTCCGGGCTCAGCCCCGCCTCACCCCCACCGATCGCCCCACCCGCGGCCAGCCCGCTGGGCGCGCCCGGGCGCCTCGCCACCACGGATGTGGTCCAGGTCCAGGTCAGGGGCACGCCCCTCAGCCAAGGAACGGTCGCCCCGGCGACGATCGACACCACCGCGAGCGGCGTGTCACTCTCCGGTCGACTGCACCAGGTGGTGGATGAATTCCGGAGCAGTTCGTCGCTGCATGACCGGGGCGGACCGCGCTTGCGCGATGCCGCCTCGCTGATCGAATTGGCGGGCGCGAAGCCAAAGGAAGACCTCCTCGGCGGGCTTTGGAAAATGTCGGAAAAATACAAGGCCGTCACCTCGGCCCTCACCGACTACCA
>JBEENF010000066.1:0-12314 GCA_041192325.1 Verrucomicrobiota bacterium | reverse complement strand
CCGCCACGACAATCCCGAACGCCGCAAAACTAGCCCACAGTGGCGACGTCCTCCACGTCCCAATCAGGATGGTTAGTTCGGCCGGGAAGCCGCTAAACCCCGGCATGCCCATTGAGGCGAGCGCGCCGAGCACGAAGGTGAACGCGGCAAAAGGCATGACGCGGTGGAGCGGAAGACGCTGCAAGTCGCCCATTCGCCGCGTGTGCGTGCGTTCGTAGACCATCCGACCCACCACGGCGAAGAGCAGTCCTGCAATCACGCCATGCGAAAACATCTGCAATACCGCTCCACTGACGGCCTGCGGATTAGCAGACGCCAGTCCAAGAAGTACGAAACCCATGTGGCTCACCGAGGAATAGCCGATGACAAACTTGAAATCATCCTGCACCAGCGCGACCAGTCCGGCATAGATGATGCCGGCGATTGCCAGCCAAGCGATGGTGGGCTGCCAAAACGCCAGGCCCACGGGAAAGAGCGGCATGGCGACTCGCAGGCAGCCGTAAGCGCCGAGTTTCATGACGACACCGGCGAGCAGCATCGACGCTGCCGTCGGCGCGGCGACGTGCCCCGTCGGCGCCCACGTGTGAAAAGGAAACATGCCGGCCAGCACCGCAAAGCCGGTGAAAATCAGCGCGAACATCCCGAGTTGTTCGGTGCGGGTAAACTGCAACGCTGCGCTGGCTAGATCGCCCAATGCAAAACTGTGTGCGCCCCCCGCGGAGTAGGCCCAGAGTACACCCGCCAGCACCAAGGCGCTGCCGCCAAACGAATAGAGCACCAGCTTCATCGCGCCATACTCGCGATTGGTGGAGCCCCAGTTTGCGATCAGGAAATACTTCGGCACGATCGCGATCTCGTAGAAGACAAAGAATAGAAACGCGTCTGCGCTAAGGAACACGCCATACACCCCGCCGATCAGCGCAAGGTACAGTCCGAAGAACTCCCCGGCGCGCTCTTCAATATTCCAGGAGAACAGGATGCCAGCGCTGGCCGCGAGCCCCGTCAGCACCACCAGCGTGAGACTAATACCGTCCGCCGCGAGATGGTACCGAATGCCCATCTCCGGGATCCAGGGCATATTGATCAGGGTTTGCAGTTCCCGGCTGGGCAGGAAATCAAAGGCCGCGACGAGCGCCACCGCCCAGGCCGAGACCGCGGTAAGTAGCGCGACCCCCCGAGCCGCGCCAGGAGAACGCCTTCCCGCGATAAGCGAGAGCGCAGCACCGGCAAAGGACAGGTAAATGGTCCAGGGGAGCGCGTTCATGCAATCGGTTCCGACTTCGGTGGCGGCGTCCTCATGGGAGCGTGAGGTGGCCTGCCCACGACGTGACGAGGGGATTGATCAGATGGGCCAGCAATTGGGGCGCGACGCCGAGAATGAACATCAGCGCCACGAGCGGGACGAGGGGCGCATATTCGACACCGCGCAAATCGGAAAAACCACCGAGCGTGGCGCCGGCGCGCGGTCCATGAAAAACCCGCTGCCAGAAGGTGAGCATGAACAGCGCGGTCGCGAGAAGTCCAAGACAGGCGAGGCCCGCCGCCCACGGATCGAGTCCGAAGACGCCGCGGAAAATCAGGAATTCTCCGACGAAACCATTGAGGCCAGGCAGGCCGAGCGATGAGAAAAGCGCGACCCCGCACAGTCCGGAGAAAATGGGCGCGTCAGTGCGCACGCCGCCGAAATCGTTGAGACCGATGGCAACTGCGCCGCGAGCGCGCGACTCAAGGATACCGACGCAGAAGAAAAGCGCCGCGGCGGAAAGGCCGTGATTGAAAATCTGCAATATCGTCCCGCTCAGGGCGGCGGTTGAGGCGTCGCTGGACATCCCCGCTCGTCCGGTGGCAGCCGACACGGCGAAGAGCGCGAGCAGGCAATAGCTCAAGTGATTGAGGGACGAATACGCGATCATGCGCTTTAGATTTGTCTGCCGCATCGCCGCGAATGCGCCGAGAATTACGCCGGCGAGAGCCAGCCAGCGGAGCCATCCCGAGGCGTCGTGCAATTGCGCCGGGAAAAGGGGCCAGAGGATGCGCAGGAAGCCGTAGAGGCCCATTTTCGACATTACGCCCGTTAGAAACATCGAGACCCCGGTGGGCGCCTCGGCATAGGCCGGAGGCAACCAGGTGTGGAACGGCCAGAGCGGCACTTTGACCGCCAGGCCGAGGAGCACGCCCAAGAACACGGCCTGGGGCCACCAGCCGCCGATGGCGGCCAGTCTCGCCCCGAGCGTTCCTTCCGTCGCGAGTTGGGCAAGTTGAACAAAATCGAGCGTCCCGCTGGCGGCAAAAATCGCGGCAAAACCCAGCAGCATGAAGGCGCTGCCGCCAATGGTGTAGACCACAAATTGATACGCCGCGCGGCTGGATCCCGGACCGCCCCAGAGTTTGATGAGAAAGAACGCCGGAGCCAGACTCAGTTCCCAGAAGAGAAACCAATGAAAGAAATCGAGCGCGAGAAACACCCCCAGCGCCGCGCCTTGGAGGCCGAGAAACAACGAGCCGAAGAGGCGCGGATTGCGCGACACCGTCCATGATGCGAGCAAAGCGGTGGGCGTCACCACGCCGGTCAGCAGCACCAGCACCAAGCTCAGGCCGTCGAGCCCAAGATGATAATGCGCGTTGAAGGCACTGATCCACTCGTGGCGTTCGACGAACTGGGCGCTGGTTTGAGCGGGATCGAAACCCGTCACGGCCGCGAGGCCGAGTCCCAAGGTGGAAAGACTGAAAAAAAGTGCGAGTGCCCGGCTGGTCGCCGGGTTTAAGCCACGAAGCAATCCCAAGATAACGGCGCCAGCCAGCGGCGTAAATACAATGAGCGAAAGGAGCGGGAGGGAATTCATCGCAAACCTCCCAGCATAATAATCAGCACCAACAAAACGAACCCGATGGCCGCGACCCGCAGGTAACTATGGGCATCGCCAGTTTGCGCCCGCGAATATCCTTTGCCCGCGCTGCGGAGTGCCTCGCTGCCGGCATCAAAGCCGCCATTTAACAAATCTTCGTCTGTCTCGCGATTAACAAGGCCGGCGAATTCCCCTAGCCGGATGAGAAACCGAATTGCACCGTCAAAAACATAGCGATCGAGGCCATCGGCAAAGGTCGCCGTTGCGGCAGTCATGCGACCGAAGGTTGCCGCGTAAAATTCATCGAACCCAAGCCGCGCGCCCAGCGCAGCAAACAAGCGCGGCGCGTTTGCGGCCAGCGGATCCACACTGGTTTGGCTCACACGCGGTCGCCGGGCGTAAATCGCCCATCCGGCCCCAAGGCCAAGGGCGACGAGCACAATGGATAATATCATCAGGCCTCCACCCTCTAAAAGCGAATGACCGTATACTGCTGTTTGTCCGTTCAACCGTGCCTGCAGCCACGGCCACGCCGGCGTGCCTACAAAACCGAGGGCGACGGCGCAAACTGCGAGCAGCGTCAGCGGCGCCGTCATCACCGCAGGATTTTCGTGGGCGTGTTCCGCCGAATGGCTGCGCGGCGAACCAAAAAACACCTCGGCGACCAGCCGGGTCATATAGAAAGCGGTGAGCACCACGGCCGCCAGTCCGGCGTAGAGTGGCAGAGGCGAAACGGACCAGCCATGGGCGGCGTGCAGGATACCCTCCTTGCTCCAGAACCCGGAGAAAAGGAATGGCACACCTGCGAGGGCCATGGTGCCGATCGCAAACGTCAAAAACGTCAGGCGCATCGGACCGCGCAAGCCGCCGAGCAAACGGATGTCCTGCTCGTGATGCGCCGCGTGGATCACGGACCCCGCGCCGAGGAAGAGCAGCGCCTTGAAGAAGGCGTGCGTCAGTAAATGGAAAATTGCCGCAGTCCAGGATCCCACGCCAAGCGCCAACATCATATAGCCAAGTTGGGAAACGGTCGAGAACGCCAGGACGCGCTTGATGTCGTTTTGCCCCACGGCAATCACCGCCCCGAGCAGGGCGGTAATGGCGCCAATCCCGGCGACCACGGTGAGTGCGTGGAACGGAACACCCGCGAGCGCCTGATCGGCGGCCATCAATGGGTAAACGCGAGCGATAAGAAAGACACCCGCTGCGACCATGGTGGCCGCGTGAATGAGGGCTGAAACAGGGGTGGGGCCTTCCATGGCGTCCGGCAGCCACACCTGCAGGGGAAACTGTCCGGATTTGCCGATGGCCCCGCAAAAAACCAGCAGGCCGATCGCGGTGGAGACCGCCAGCCCGCCGATGGTTGTCTGCGCGGCGAGAGCGCCGAGCGTATCCGGTTCGAGGATGCCCTGGCCGGCGTCATAGAACAGCAGGGAACCGGTTGAGTCGTATAACCACAGCATTCCTAACAGCAGCCCGAGGTCGCCAATGCGGGTGGTGATGAAAGCCTTTTTGGCGGCGGCGGCGGCGGCGGGTTTGTGGAACCAGAAACCAATCAGCAAATACGAGGCGAGCCCAACAAGTTCCCAGCAAACGAAGAGCAGCAACAGACTATTGGCGACGAGCAGGCCGAGCATGGCCGCGGCGAAGAGGCTGAGGAAACAGAAGAAGCGCGCAAAGTTTTCGTCCTCCCGCAAATAACCCGTGCTGAAAATGAAAATCAGCAGGCCAACGAAGGTGACCATCACGCACATAAACGCGGTGAGTGGGTCGAGCAGCCAACCCAGCCGCACCGACGAGGCGCCCAGATCAAACCAGGCAAAATTGTAGAAGGCGTGCTTCGCGGGTTCCGCGAGTGCGCCCAAGAGCGCTGAGCATGAAACCAGAAACGCCGCGGCCATCGCGACAATGGCGGTTCCGGCGGCGAGCTTGCGACCGGATCGCGGCGTAAGCGCGCCGATGCTCGCGGCGAGAAGGGGTAGTGCCGGAATGACCCAAAGAAGCTGGATGGGCAGGGTCATCGGCCAAGGGCACGGAGCCGCGGATCTGGCGGCCCATGGTAGTCGGATTTGGGGTTGAAGGCTCTCATCCTTTGAGGCTCGTCGCCTCTTGCAGACGGATATTTTTCTGGTGCCGGTAAATCGCGATCACGAGCGCGAGACCCACCGCCGCCTCAGCCGCTGCGACCGCGATCGAGAACAATACAAAGAGCACGCCGGTGGCTGGGGCGGGCGTCGGCCCGAATCGCCAGAAGGCGATGAAGTTGATGTTCGCCGCATTCAGCATGAGTTCGATTCCCAAGAGCACGAGAATCGCGTTGCTGCGGGAAAGCGCCGCCGTCAGCCCGATGCAGAAAAGCGCGCTCGAAAATAAAAGGCAGAGTTGCAGGGAGTTCGCACTCATGGCGTTTTCCTTCCCGCGTCATCCCGATCGACGGCGGCGAGCACCACCGCGCCGAGCAGCGCGACGGTCAGAATCACTCCCACAACCAGCACGGCCGCCGCGTGCGGACCCATCAATTGCGCGCCCAAATCACGTACTGAAATTTCCGGCGTGGCCGACGGGGGGGCGACTACCCGCGTGCTGAGCACGGCGCCAAAGAGCAGGCCGAGCACGCTCCCACCGACGAGCATCGCTGCGACCCCCCGTCCCAGCGTGTCGCGGCTGACCACCAAATCCGCGCGCGAGCGCCGGGTGAGCAACACCGCGAACAGGACAATCATTGAGACTGCGCCGACGTAAACGAGGACTTGGGCAAACGCGACGAACTCGGCGCCCGCCCACAAATAGAACGCGGCAATGCCGGCCCAGCTGGCGATCAACAACAACGCGCTGTGAATCAGGTTGCGCAACACCATGGCCACTGCGGCGGCGCCGAGCGTCAGGAACACAATGACAAAGAATGCCGTGCTCATGACGGGGCGTAGCGGTAGGTGCGGGGAGCTACACCAGCGCTCAGGGTGCGGCCGAGCGCCAAAAACGGCACGACCACAAGGGCGAGGCAAACCGCCCAGCGCACGAGTTGCAGGGGACCCGACCAACCCGCGGACAACGACCAAACCGCCGTGGTCGCCAGATTGATCAACGAGAGTGGCACGAGGAATTTCCAGGCAAAGCGGGTCAACTGGTCCATGCGGAGCCGTGGAAACGTGGCCCGGAGCCAGATAAACCCGAGCAGCAGCGCGCCTAGTTTCAGCCCAAACCAAACAAAGGAAGGAATGAACTCCAGGAACGGCAGCGGTGCGCGCCAGCCGCCGAGAAACAGGGTGATGGCCATGCCGCTTAACGCGATCATGCCGAAGTATTCCGCCATGAAGAACAAAGCGTATTTGAAACCGCTATACTCCGTGAGATGGCCGGCGATCAGTTCGCTCTCGGCTTCGGGGAGATCAAATGGCGAACGATTTGCCTCCGCCAGCGCCGCGACCATGAAAATCACAAACCCGCAAAATCCCCAAGGCGTCAGCACGTGCCATTGCGGAATGAAACCCAACGTCCATCCGGCTTGAGCGTCCACGATTGCGGTGGTGGACAGCGTGCCCGCGATCATCACCACCGGCACCCATGAGAGCAACAGGGGCAATTCGTAGCTGATCAATTGGGCCAGCGCCCGCATCGCGGCCAGCAGCGCGTATTTGTTATGGCTTGCCCAACCCGCCATGAATACCGCGAGCTCCGTGGCGGCGCCCGCGGCGAAAAAGTAGAGAACGGCGGCGTCGAGCTCGACGAGCACGAGGTGACGACCGAATGGAATAACGGCAAACGTCAGGATGGAAAACGCCAGCAGCGCAACTGGGGCGAGGAAATGCAGCACACGGTCCGCTTCCCGGGGGACGACATCCTCCTTGGTGAGGGATTTGACGCCGTCCGCAAAAGGCTGCGCCAGGCCATAACTGCGGATATTCAGGAACGGCAGCGGGGCGCGATTTGGCCCTGGACGATTTTGAACGCGACCAAGAATCTTTCTCTCCGCGAGCGTGAGGAACGCGAAGAGCAGACCAAAGACGCCAAGAACGACTGCAATGCCGATAAGGCTGTTGGCGAGCCACTGCCAGGGCGCGGGGAGAAAGCCCGTGACGGCGTCCCGCAAGAGTTGCGGGGCGCGTTCCAGAATGCCGTCGGTTGTGGCGGCTGTGGTCATGCGGCAGGGGCGGGCGGCTTGGGTGCCTCCACGCGGGGCGTGGCGGGCGGTTGTGGGGTTGCGACTGGCGTCCCGGCGGTCGCGGGAGCGGGTTTGGCGGCAGCGGCGGCTTTGGCCGCGGCCGCGACTTTGGCTTTTTCCTCGGCAGCTTTCCATTCCGCCGCGAGTCGGGAATCGACCTCGGCGGCTTCCGTCGGATGAATGGCGTGGTAGTAGGTATTCGGTTTCGCGAGTTGCTCCCGATCGAGGAGCAGCTCCGAGAAGCGGTCGACCGTCGCAATCTCGAAGACCTGGTCCATCTTGATGGCGTCAAACGGGCAGACTTCCACGCAGATTTGGCAGCTCATGCAGACGGACGTGTCGATGTCGAAGACCGCCGGGTAGAGCTGGAGTTTACCCGTGGCATCCGGCTTCTTGTCTTTGCTCTTCTCGATATAGATGCACTGCGGCGGACACTCTTTCTCGCAGATCTGGCAGGCCACGCAGCGCAGCGTTCCCATCGGGTCGGTGGCGTTTTCCGTGACGAGAAAGGGGAAGTTGCGGTAATTTTCCGGCACCTTCGGCTTCACCTCCGGGTACTCCACCGTCGTGTAACGCGCGGGATCGTGGAAGCTGCCCACGAAGTTTTTTGCCGTGACCGCAAGACCGTGAATTAAACCGGAGCCAAGCATGGTCAACGGAGACCGACCGACTCGCGGCCGAAATTCCCGCGTCGCTGCCACGCGGAGAAGAGAAGAGGCGGAAATTCAGTGGGACGATGCATGGGCTCAGCGGTCCACTTCGCCCAGGACGATGTCGATGGATCCCAAGATGATAACAGCATCGGCGACAGTTTGGCCCAGACACATGTCCTCGAGGACGGTGAGATTGATAAATGAAGGCGGGCGAACGCGGTAGCGATAAGGATTGGGGCTGCCGTCGCTGATAAGATGAAAGCCGATTTCCCCTTTTGGGCCTTCGATGCGGCCGTAGGCCTCCCCCGCCTTGGGACGGAAGCCGCGCAGCTTGGCTTTGGGATCCATGATTGGACCGGCCGGCAGACCGGCCAGGGCTTGCTGGAGAATTATGATGGATTCGCGCATTTCCAAAACCCGAATCATGAAGCGATCGTAGACATCGCCGTGGCCACCAAGGGGGACGCGGAAATCGAAACGCGGATACACGCCGTAACCGTCCACCTTGCGCAAATCGTAATTCACTCCGGTTGCGCGAAGCATGGGGCCCGTTACGCCTGCGTTGATGGCGAGTTCCGCGGAGAGCCGGCCCACGCCCTGCGTTCGCGCCATGATGATTTCGTTGCCCGTGAGCAATTGTTCGAATTCATCGAGGAACACGCCGTAGCCATCCGTGAGCTGGCGGGCTCCGTTGAGCCAATCAGCGGAAGGATCGACGCGACAACCTCCGAACCGCTGATAATTGCACATCATCCGTGAGCCGCTCAGCGACTCAAAAAGATCCAGAATCTTTTCGCGTTCACGAAACGCGTACATGAGCGGGGTCCCAGAGCAGCCGCAGTCCTGCATCAGGAAACCCGCAAGGCACGTGTGGTTGAGCAACCGCGTAAGCTCCGCCAGAATCACCCGAAGATATTCGGCGCGTTCCGGTACGGGCTGGCCGGCCAGCTTCTCGACTGCAATCGCGTAGGCCCAGTTATTCGTCATCGAACACAGGTAATCCAGCCGGTCGGTATAGGGCATGGACCCGAGGTACGTGGTGTTTTCCCCAAGCTTCTCGTGATTGCGATGCAGGTAGCCGAACACCGGCTTAAGTTTCACGATCGTCTCACCATCGAGCGTTACGATCATCCTAAACACGCCATGCGTGGACGGATGATGCGGCCCCATCGAGACCTCCAGGAGATCGCCGTGAAATTCATCGTGGACAGCCCGCACGTGGGGGCCGGTCAGCGGAGCCAGCGCGGAAACATCAGGCGCAATCATGGCGTCACTCCTCCGCTCTTTGCGCTCGAAGGCGCCGTTTCCACTGGGGCGGCCGGGGGATAGTGGGCTTTCGCCTTCTCCAACACGACTCCGTGGGGCGTGGGCTCCCATTCGTAGTCATCCGGTTCCACGTAATCCTTGCGCATGGGATAATCTTTAAAAGCATCCCACATCAGAATGCGGCGGAGATCGGGATGGCCGTTAAAGACGACGCCGAAGAGGTCGTACACCTCGCGCTCCTGAAACTCGCAAGCGCGCCAGATCGGGGTAAGGGACGGAACCGTCACTTGATCGGTCCGGTTGCCCGTGCGCAAACGGAGGATCACCGGACCGTGACGCAGCGCGATCGAGTAGAGGTGATAAACGACTTCGAGAAAACCCGGCTCAACGCGCTTGGTTTTTTGTTCGACCACTTTGGGCGGACCGCCGGCCGGATCCGGGATGGTCGATTTGGCCGTCTCAACAATCTCCTTTTCGGGCCAGTCGATTCCGGTGACGTTGGAGCACTGATCCAATTTCAAGGACGGATCATCGCGCAAGAATTTCGCAATTTCCGCCGCATGCGCGTGGTCGAGCAGCAGCGAGTGCTGGGCAGCCGCTCCTGGATTCGTCACGATTGCAATGTCCGCGCCAGAAAACTGGGCAAGCAGGCGGTCGCGGATTCGTTCAAGGGTTTCCATGCGATTCAGCCCTTGTTCGACCTGACGATCGGAGGCGCCTGCCAGACTTGGGGGTTTGCCGGTGGGTCGAGGTCGTGTTCTCCGAACTCCGGCACCGGGTAATCGCACGGCAGATCGGCGCGCAAGTGACGGGGCGCGTCCGGTCCGGTCAGCTTGAACCCCTTTATTTTTTTCTGCAGTTGCAGCAGTCCATGCAACAGCGCTTCGGGCCGGGGCGGACAGCCGGGGATGTAAATATCCACCGGAATAAATCGGTCGATCCCTTTAAGGACATTATATCCTTGCTTGAAAGGTCCCCCCGAGATCGCGCAGGCGCCCATGGCGATGCAATATTTTGGCTCCGGCATTTGGTTCCAGAGTCGCACCACTTGCGGCGCCATCTTCTTGGTGACCGTGCCGGAAACGATGAGCAAATCGGCCTGCCGCGGAGACGGCCGGAACACCTCGGAGCCGAAACGCGCGATATCGAATTTTGCCATGGAGGCGGCAATCATCTCGATGGCGCAACACGCGAGGCCGAAATTCAGCGGCCAGACCGAATTGCTGCAGCCCCACGTGTAGAGCTCCTCCAGACTGGTCAGCAGGATGCCGTGGCGGCGCAGTTCGTCGCGCTCGGCGTCGGTTGGGGGAGTCGGGCCCGGCGTTTGGTCACTCATGCTATTTCCATTCGAGATGTCCGCGTTGCCACGCCCAGACGAGGCCCTCGGCAAGTAAAAGGATGAACACCAGCATCGCCACTAACGCGCCAACGGGAAGCGAGGTGAAGGTGACGGCGAAAGGCAGCAGGAACAGCACCTCGACGTCGAAAATCAGGAACAGGATGGCGTAAAGATAGTAATGTGCCTTGAATTGAATCCACGAGTCGCCGCTTGGGGCCACGCCGCATTCGTAAACATCGTTCTTGGTCTGGCTCGGCTTGGGGGGCTGGAAGCAGCGGAACCACAATTGAGCCAACGCGAGCAGAGCAATGGGGAAGGCCACCGCCACGCCCGCAAACAAGGCCAAAAAAGCGTAGGGATGGGTGGTCATCGCGAATACCGAAGAGGCTTGGAAACTACGTGCGGCGGCTCAATTCCCAAGCGGCCGCATTTTTTGGCCAAGGATACGCGTTGATTGCGCAGTACGAGAGTCATGAAGGTTTCGCCGAGGGTGAAGTTCAGGGGAGAAATCCAGGGGTGAATTTAGAATGGGTGACCGGCAGCGTGGATTGCAATCACGGCCGCAAATTTCGTGCCTATTTGCCCGACGAATACGCGCTGAAGTTCCGACTCTACCCCCGTTGCGGGCCCTCGGCAGCTTGCAGCATGGCAGCGAGTGACCCATCCGCCCGAAGGCGGCCCTGCTCATCAACATAAGCGGCGCCGATGGTCGGGTGCGCAGAGCAAAACCGCGCGATCTCGGCCGCCGACATCACGAAGAAAGCGGTGGACAGGGCATCCGATTGGGCTGCGCCGGGGGCCAACGCCCAAACCCGACGGTTTCGCGGCGCGACGCCGCCGGACCGCGGATCCATCAAGTGCGCGCCTTTTACAGCGGTGCCTGAACCGCTGAGGGCGACGTCAACGAACGCAAGGTCAACGTGGCTCGGGCCTTCGCCGACGCCGAGCCACCAGCCGGGTTCGCCCGCGGGAGCGCCGAGCGCAAAGACCGTGCTGCCCCCACTGTTCAGACAGGCGGACTGGATATTCCATTGCCGCAACACCTCAACCGCGCGGTCCAGCGCAAACCCCTTGCCGATCGCTCCGAGGTCCAGACGCAAACTAACCGCGCAGGACGTGATGGTATGAGCCTCAGGATTTAACGTGAAAGGTGGCAGGTCGGAAGGGAAGTCCGCGCTTCGGACGGAGGCATAACCTGCATCGAACGTGCGACCCGTGGCAAGCGACAGGTCCGCGGCCAGCAGCAGGCATTCCAGCGCGTCGTGGCCGATCGTCAGGGTGTCGCCACAAGCCATGCGGTTCGCGCGCGAGATATCGCTCGATTCGATGTAACGGCTGAGTTCATTCTCCAGCCGGTCAATTTCGCGAAATGCTGCCGCGGCCGCTTGGCGTGCGTAAGGCTGCTGGTGATCGGCGACGACGATTTCAAAAGCCGTGGCCATGGCCTCATGGCGGAAAACGCAGGGAGTCATCGCGGTCGACGCCAGAGCCACCACCTCAACTTCAGCATTGCCAGGGCTGGCCGCCACCAGAGGCGTCCCAGCGTGTATTTGGAATCCCCATGTTTGCGCGCATGATGCCGCACGGGACGTTCGCCCACGCGGAAGCCAGCGGCCACGGCGAGTGCCGGCACGAAACTTTGCATGAGTTCCATGGGAAACAACGCCTTGATCACCTCGCGACGAAACACCCGCAACTGGCAGCCCGCATCATGGACGTGATCAGAAAGAACCCACCGGCGCGTGGTGTTCGCGATGCGGGACATCGCGCGCCGAAGGGGCGAATCGTGTCGGTCCACGCGCCAACCGCACGCCAAGTCCAAGTCTCCGTTCAAGACCAAAGGTAATAACAGGGTAATGTCACGCGGGTCGTTTTGGCCATCGCCGTCCATGGTGATCAGGAAGGCGCCTCGGGAAGCGTGCAGCCCCGCCAACAACGCCGCGGCCTGCCCGGAGCGTGTCTGCTGGCGTAACTCCACGCACTCCGGCCAGCGGCGGTGTGCCGCCGCAATTTCGTCCGAAGTGGCATCGGTGCTGCCGTCATTTACC
>JBEENF010000065.1:0-12551 GCA_041192325.1 Verrucomicrobiota bacterium | reverse complement strand
ACGTCCCGCGGTGAGCGAGGTTGATGCTAGTTGATCGGAGAGTAGTTCGCCGCGGAAATTCAGGAGCAGGGATCCGAGGTCACGGCGGCCGGCGAACGCGGCGCCCGATATCGTGGTCGTGTGTTGAAACGGATGTACCGGTCCCACGGGCGCAAAACGGTTGAACGCATAATCGTCCTTGTTGCGCCGATGAAAGGCTCCCACCTCGAAAAATTGGCCCTCCCCCAGTCGCGCGCGATGGTTAACCGCGAACAGCACCGTTTCAATATCCTCCGTTTCGTTCGAATTAAAGGGAGTGTACATATTGGGCCACCCAAAAAACTTCTCCTGATATCCCGCAAACAAATCCGTCTGGGCATCTGAGCGCGCTAGCTGCAGACGACCATTCACCCGGTTAAAACGGTGCTCCCCGAACGGGATGGAACCATCCGATCGCGAACTTGCCACCGCAAGATCGGCGCCGAGACGCAGCCCCCCTGAGTTAAGTTCGCGTGCAAAGCCCTGGTAAAAATCCCCGCGGACGAAGCCATACTTTCCGGCCGCAACGTTCGCGCTTCCGCCGTTCCGCGTCGGTCGCCATTGGTAACCGATCGCTCCTGCCGTGGCGTTGATGGCGCCCGCGGCGAGCGCGGCCCCGGTCAAGACGTTGGGCTGGGACAGCATCTCCGGAGCAATCGGAATTTCGGCCAAATAATGGCCGGTCTGCGGGTCGAGCAGACTCACTGCGCCCACTTGAAACCCCGAGTTCTCGAAAATTCCGCCGCGGATCGTGAGGTCGGCCTGCCCCTCGGCCAGGTTTCGGCTTTGGATGTCGACCAACGGCTCGAACCGTAGAGCCGACACTGGCGTGGCAAAGGTAGTGCCCGGCGACTGATTTGCCACGCGATCGGAATAGACCGTGACGGACGGCAAAGTTGCGGCGCTTTGCGCCTGGCCAGAATATGCCGCCGCACCACAAAACAGGTAAACTGCGAACTTCATTCAGCCGAGACCTAGCCAAGTAAAATCAGAAAACAAGGTCTTTGTTTAACTATCCATCCAATTCGCTTAACAAGCCTTTGGACGCAAAAGAAACCCCGGCAGCAATTCGCGGGCCGGGGTCGATATGACGTTTGGCGTCTTTTTACTTATCGCCGTCGTTCCCGATCGCTTCCACGGGGCAGCCCTCAAGAGCCTCCATGCACTGGGCGATCTCTTCGTCAGTAGTCGGCTGCTTATAAACGTAGGAGTAGCCCCCCTCGTCGTGCCGCTGGAAGAACGATGGCGCGGTTTCGCGACAAAGATCGCAGTCGATACACTGCTGATCGACAAAGAATTTGCCAGCCGCGTTCTGGGCCCACTTGTCAGCTATATTAGCCATAAAACTGGGGAACAAAGGCTCTAATCCCAATGCCTGTCAAGCGGTGAGGCGTTACCGAACTCCTTCATTAAAATTTCGTTTTTCGCGGGTTAATTTCACTGCAAACGCTTCTACATCCGGGGCGAATTCATCTCACTGTGCCGCACAGTGCTTCCCGGGAAATCGGGTTCAAGTGCCCTCGTAGAGCATAGCCAGATCGACCAGCAGTCGCTCCAACTCCTTGAAGTAGGGTCCGTCCTTCATTTTCGTTTTCGCTTCCCGAAGTTCGGCGATTTGGAGTTCCAATGCGTCGCGGCGCTCGCGAATCTCCTGGGATAATTGTTGCTCGGCGGGACTGCGCAACAAGGTGAATTGCTGCGCGCGCACGCCATCTACCGGAGCGGAGTCACGCGCGCGTTTGATGGCGCGAACTCCGCGAAACCATTCCGCCGGCGTGCCCAGCCCGTCACCGTTGTCGTCGATCAAGGCGTGCTCGGTCGCCAGCCGTCCCTCCGTCTTGTAGAACTCCGTGGTGCGCTGGGCTCCGCGCAGGAAAGCTTCCAGGAGAGACACCTGACCGTCTTTGTCCAAGTCGCTTTTTGCGTCCGCCATGGCGTCGGCAAAATACTTTCCGAACCGCGCGTAATTCTGCTCAAACCCGCTGCGAGTCGAGCTGACCACGACGCGTCTGGAGCCTGCAAGCTTGGCCAAAAACGGGGCACTCGCTGATGAGGTGTCGATAATCGCAAGGGGGCGTTGAAAGGGCTTCAGCCACTCTGCTAGTTCCGTCGACGAGAGGTCTCGCCCGCGTAGATTGAATTTCGCCTCCTTACCGTCGAAAGTGCCATGCCCCACAAGGACGAGCCAAAGTTCGCCGGCTCCTGCCTTTATCTCCGCTTCCAGCGCCGACTTGAGCCGTTCGCGATCAGCCGGTGGCGTTGCCGCCGTCTCCGTCCCAATCATCACCAGCTTCGCCCCTGCCTCGGCCGACACCTTTCGCCACGTTTCGATCTGACCGGTAAAATCCAGCTGGAATTCAGCGTCTCCGACCGCTCCCGCCACCACGATCACCGTTACGCCATTTCCGGTAACCACGGGCGACTCTTTTGTGGTCGCAGGCAGGCTGAAAAAAACAATAACTACGACTGCCAAATACTGCCAAATACTGCGCAGAGGCGGTGAAGCGTGCGTTTTCCCGAGCGCCTTCGCAAAAATGATTTTCATGGCATTCCCTTCCATCGCCGGAGGCCCCATTCGGAGACCAGGCACGCCAGCGCGAACGCAAAAAGCAGAGGATTATGCCACGCCGGATATGACCACGCCTCCATGACCGGCGCGCGGAGTTGCGGTAATCGACTGGCGAACTTCTCCAGTTCATCCACTGCCACGACCTGGCCACCGGTCTTCCGCGCAATTTCCTCCAACAAAGCCACGTTGGGTGTAAGGGAGCGAAACTCTTCGGCCGCAAGATCGGAACTCCAACCGGCTTCGCCCCGCCCGAGATCGGCGCCTGCATTGTTTTTCACGGAGGCGTTTGCCTTGAATCCCCCGGTTTGTCGCGGCACGTAAATGGCTTGATATAGTCCGGGTTCGCTCAGCGCAGGCTCCGCCTCAACTTTGATCGTGCGCCCTGCAGCGCCCGTCGTGCCGTCAAATACCGCGGACTCCACGTCGATGCTGACCGTCGCGTCGTCCACCGGCAGAAATTTTTCGTCCCGCACCCGTACTTGCAAGCGCACCGCCCCATTCGCATCCGTAGCCAGCGGTTCGACGGTCGTCTGCACCCGCGCGGGCACATCCGCCACGAGCCAGCGCAGGAGCTGCCGCCACGCCTTGTCCATGTCGGCCCGCGACGCTTCGTCACGCATGCCCCATCGCCATACGTCGCCGAGCATCAGGGCCGCACTGCGGCCACGACCAAAGCGCTGCACGGCCAGCGCCGGCAGCTCCGCGCCTTTTTCGTCCCGCACGCTCGCGATCATGCTCGCGCCAGGCTTAAGCGCCCGCACGCGATTGATAATCCCGAATGGCGGCATCGCCTCCAAACGCGCGCGCTCGTCCGACTCGTTGTCCCGTAAGCGCGCCCAAGCTTGCAACCAGCCTTCCCGCGCGAGCTGCAGGTGCAGCGGGCCGGGTGCATCCTGCGCCGCTTCGTCGCGATCAAGATACACAGGCAACATGTCACCAATCGGAGTGCGGGCGTATTTTCCCTCCTGAAAACTTTCCATGCCGCCGAGCATCAGGAAGCCCCCCCCCCGCTCGGAGACAAACTTCTGCAGCAGCAACGCCTGATCAGGTCCGAAAAATTCCGCCTCCACGTCATCAAGGATCACCGCGTGGTATCCATAAAGATCTTCCGGCACCCGGGGAAAACCGGAGCGCAATTCCACTTCGTCGCGCGTATTCAGCCGCACGAGCACCGGTTGATCGTAGCGCTGCACTTCTTCCGGTGATTGGTCGCCAAATCCGCGAAACAATGGATTGCTGGTCTCTCCTGCCCGCCCCCGAAAATCGAATTTAGGCTCGCGCTTGGCTACCCGGATCAGCCCCACCAGTTGGATTTGCTCGTCCGTCTGCACCGCGCGGTTCAGAAACTTATATTCCCAATTGGGGCGCCCGGAGACATAGAGGATTCGGTAAGGGCCCTGCCCTCGATCGACCGCAATCACCCGCGAATTGTTGGCGAGCGTCGCCTCTTCGGTCTTCATCTGATTGGTCGGGCCGGCCATCAGATCCGACTTCGCGCGAACGTGGACCTGATAGAAAGAAAGTCCGGGTCGATCAGGCTTGAGTTGAAAGCGGTAGGCGACCGTTTCACCGTCACCCCGGCCATCCAGTGTCTGCTCCTGAACCGTGGCGCCATTACGGTCGGTCAAACGCGCGGTCATCGCCTGACCGCGGTAACCCGCCGACTTCACTTCCGCTTGGATCGCAACGGGTGCGTCCTCAAAGGAACTTTGGCTCACTTGCACCTGCTGCACGGCAATATCGTTGATTGCATCGAGCTTGCCGATCACCACGGGGAAAATCGGCGGAAGGCCCGCCAAATCCGGCAGGACTCCCCCCGGCAGATCGGTCGCGTTTCCGTCGCTGAGAAGCAGGATGCCGGCAAGCGGGCGGCCTTGAAATCGTTCGCCCAAAGTACGCAGCGCCGAGCCCAATGCCGTCGACCGTCCTTCAAAATTCAGCTCGCGAAAATCTTCGGTCGCCTGCAGCCGCGCGTCGAACAGATACCGGCGCACATCGAAAGTGTCGCCCAGCACCGTTTGCCAGCCGGGCCTCGCGCGGTCTACGACTTCGCGCAACACTTCTCCACGTGACCGCGTTTCACCGCGGTCGTGAATCTGCAGACCTTGGCTGTTGTCCGCCATGATCGCAAAAACATTGGCCCCGGGGCGCGCTCGTTGTCCGAGCCACAGGGGCTCGAGCAGGCATAGGGCGAGCGCCGCGATGCCAGCGGCCTTGAGTCCCAGGCAAACCCAGCGGAGCGGCTGGCCAGCCATCGACCGATAGCTCCAGAAGAGCACGACCACGGCAACCGCCACAAAACCGGCCGATGGCCAGAGCCAGTTCCAACCGGAAAACGTCAGCGCGGAAGACTGCATTACCTCGTCGCCTCCGCCTTGTCCTTGCCCAGTTCCTCGTAATAACGACGAACGGATTCCGCGAATCGGTTCGGCACGGGGTCGCGGTCGATCGGCGCGAGCGATTCCTTGGAATCCCTCCGGGCCAGCTCCTCTGCCACCCGTGTTCGCACTTCGACCAGCGGCTTCAAGATCTGCAACTGAACCACGGCCCAGTCAGGTTTCTTCATATCCTGTTTCAAATCGCGCCGCAACAAACGGGCGCGTTCGCGCGCCGCCGCCACCGCATTGCGGAGGTCCGGCGACTCCAGCAAATCCTCGACATCGCGGAGCCGGTCTGCCCATGGCGCGAAGCCATCACCCGTCAGAGGACCTTCCAGCCACGATCCGTCTCCACCCCACCGGACGCCGCCCCGACGATCAGCCCCGTTCCAGAAGTTATCCAAACCTGGTCCCCCCGAATTTCCGCCACGATCATTGGCGCCCCCACCCGTCAATCGGTTGCCGCGCGCTTGACCGGGTCGGTCGCCCGCGCGTTCCCCTTCTCGGCCCCGTTCGCCAGCGCCCGGTTGCGGAGAGGATGGATCTTCGCCTCCCGCCATGCGATTCCCACTGCCGCCGCCCGGCTGCCCCTGACCTTGTCGACCGCCGGGAGATTGCGCTGAATTGGCCTGCTGCTCGCCTTGTTCACTTGGTGTTGCGGATTGTTCACCACCCGGAGTACCGGACTGCCCCTGACCCGGCCGTTGACCACGCTGACCACCCTGCCCTTGTTTCTGACTGGCATCAGCCAAGCCAGCAGATCGCTCGCCATCCTGGCCCTCTTGCTGACCCGCACCTTGCGCCCCCTGCCCCGGTGTCTGGCTATCACCATTTTGACCAGGTGAGTCGCCGGCTTGACGCTGATCACCCGGCGTTTTCGTGGAGCCCGGCGGTGCGCCTTTTTGACCGGCCCCTGGTCCCTGGGCTTGGGTAATTTCCCGCTGCAATTGTTCGGTTAATTGATCGAGCTCAGACTGGGCCAGCTTGAGCTGCTCGGCATCATCCCCGAGCACGCTTTCGGCCGCCCGCTCCACCCCGCGGCGTAGCTCGTCAATCTCTCCCCGCGCGCGTTGACCAGCCTGGCTGGCTTGCGGTAGATAGCCTTCGCGCAACATTTCACTCGTAACCTCCAGCGCCTTGCCGCCGCCTTCACGGTCAGAGGCCTGCTGCAGTCGGTCGTAGAGCCCCCGTGTCATCAAGCCGCTGCTGATTAACTCCTGACGTGCTTGTTTGATGCTGTTGGCATCGTCCTGGCTGACTTTGCGGACACTGTCGTAGAGCTGCCGCGACAAGAGGGGCTCGGTGTTCTCGGCCTGCTCGGAAACCTGCTGTGCCCGTTCGACCAGTTTGTTCATCCGCTCTTTTTGCTGCGCCAACCCCTCAAGCAGTTCTTTGCGGTCGCCCCCATCACTCAAGGATTTTCGCTGAGTGGAACTGTGGCCGAGTCCGTCGAGTTTCTGGCCAATTTGTTCCTGCTGTTGCGCAAGCTGGCGGGCCTCGGCACGCATGTCCCGCAGATCATCTGCAAACTGGCTGGAGTTTTGTTTGCGCATCTCATCGCGCATTTGTTGCAACTGGCGTTGCGCGCGAGTTCCCGACGCGAGCGCCTGCGCAACCGAACCCTCGCCTGTTGCCTCCGCGGCGCGCTGCAGGTCTTCCCGTGTTTGATCAAGCTGACGACGTTGCTCCGACATATTCGACTGGTTTTCCGCGCGATCCATTCGTTGGCGGACCTCGTCGGAATCCGCGAGCATCTGCCGCTGCTCCTCCTCCAGTCGCTTTAAGCGGCGTTTAATTTCCTCCCGCTCGGCTTCCGTCCGCGCCTCCTGCAACGAGGTCTGCAATTCCTTCAGCCGTTCGTTCAAATCCTGCTGGCGCCGAGCCAGCTCCTGCAACCGATTCATCACCGCGAGTTGCTCCCGCCGTTCCTCATTTTGCGGCGCGCGTGCCTGCCTTTGCGTTTCATAGCGATTCTCGGACTGCTTCAGATCCAATTGGTCGATCTGACGCTGGTTGGCCTGTTGTCCTCCGCCACCGCCGCCACCGCGACGCGGTGATCGCGTGACGTTGGTTTCACGGGCCTGCAATTTTAAGAGCGCCTGGTAGGCCGACTGCTCCGCCGGCAACGCCTGCGCCAGCGGACCCGGCGTTTCAGCAGCTTCGTTCAGTTTTTCGATCGCCTTTTCCATGTGCTGCGAGGCTTCTTTCCACATCGCCTGCTCTCGTGGCGTGCGGGCTTCCTCTTGCGCCTCGCCCGCCTGCGCCAGGGCCTGCTCCTGAGACTCGCGGACGACCTTAGCATCGTTCGCATACTTGGAATTTGCGCCGTCTCGTTGCAGTCTCCAAGTGGCGTTGATGATTTGCTTTTGCAGCTCGGTCAGCTTGCGCCGCTGGTTGCCCTGCCCGCTTTGTTGCTGCTGCTGATCGTCGGACGATTGCATGTCCTGGCTTTCCCGAAAAATTTCGTCGAACGCACGGACTTCAGCAAAATAAAGGTCGCCACTGGTGCGCCGAACTTTTCCATCGGGCCCGATATCGTCAGCCCACGCGTGCCACGAGATCAGGTCGTCCGGCTTGGCTTTGATCTCTTCGAGGCTCAACAAGTGATTGAACGCGCGCTTTTCCTTTGCCGGCAGTTCACTGCCAAGTTCGACGAACTTCGTTTCCCCACCCGCGACTGAGTAGGCGAGCCCGTAGGCCTGGGCGCCAAAATCATCCCAAACCGTTCCATCGAAAGTGACTTCCTCAATGGCGGAGGGCCGGACATCGCCCCGCGGCGATAGCAGACGGATCTCCGGCGGCCGGTTGACCTGCACATCAATGACAAAAGGCGCGGCAATCTTATTGGCGCGGCCTTCGGCGTCCAGCAGCTGAAGATCATAGGTCGTGGTTTTGTCGGGCACATGGCCGGCAAGCAGCGCCGCCGATTTGCCCGGCTCCAGTTTAAGCAGGATTTCCGTCTTCTTTCCGTCCCGCGCCACCAATTTTGCCGATTTCACCGGCTTGTTGAGCTGCAGCGCGTAATCCAAACGGGTGCCCTCGACCGCGCTGACGCGGCGAGTGTCCTCGATGTGTTTCGGCGGCAATTTTGTGTACCCGGGAAAGGTTAGGTCGACGTCCGCCCGGATCAGGCGCGGATGCTCGAACACGGTGACTTTAAAGTCCTTCGTACGTTCGCCTCGATACTCAAGCCGATACGTAAAGTCGGTGGTAACCTCCGGCAGACTACCTCCAAATACGGGATCAGCCAGACTCTTGATGAGTGGAACATTCCGGGCGGCCGCGCCATTTTCCTGAATCACCAGATTGACCGTGGGGGGCAGAGTCCGCGCAAACCGGGCCAGCACGACGAATCTGTCGCCACGTTCGATGCTCGCGTCGCCGGGTGAGACGACCACCCCATCAGCGGCGACCACGGCCTTTTCAGAGATGCCTTGAACACTCGGGAACGGTGTGCGCAACGACGCCAGCGTCGCGATGAAACAGCCCAAGGCCAAAAGATGCACCGCTTGCGTGATGACCACGCGCGCGGTGGGAACGATCTTTCGCCAGTCCTTCTCCTGACTGCGAGTTGTCGCTTCCTTCACCACCCGGTACTGCAGGTAGCCTATTTCGTTGCCCGCCAGGAGTCCGTTCTGGACCGCGGTCAACAGCACTCCGTTCAGTTCGGGATGGCGGTCTTCAATTTTCCGCGCAATCCAGCGATAGTCCGGAGGCTTTTCAAAATGCCGGATCACCAGCGCAGTCGCCACTGCCCCGGCAAGCGCCGCGAACGCAGGAAGCATTAACGACCACGAATGGCCCGAGGCGCGTTGCACCCACACCACCCCAAGGCCAACCAAAGCGGCGGTCGCCCAGCAGACCGCGAGCGTCCGCCAAAGACCAATCCAGCGGTAGCGGCGAGCCACGCGCCGCAGACGTTCCATCAAAAAATCATCGCTCATGATGCTACCTCCAAAGGTTGATTAGCCGCACGTCGGGCCGTGCGGCCCGCCAATGCCGTCTCCATCAGTAATACGGCAAGCGTTGCCGCGATAAACCATCGCCAAAGTTTTTGTCGATTTTCCGCTTCGGCGGCTTGCAGCAGCGCCCTGGTCTCGGGCTTGT
Organism: Verrucomicrobiota bacterium; assembly: GCA_041192325.1. Lineage (GTDB taxonomy): Bacteria > Verrucomicrobiota > Verrucomicrobiia > Opitutales > Opitutaceae > ER46. Next base: position 3,479 of record JBEENF010000065.1, on the reverse strand, counting down.
CCGCGCCGGCGGGAGCCAACGGCGTGACCGGGACACCCAGGCGCTCGAGCTCGTCCGCCGCCAGCGGCGCAGTCCGGCTCTCGCCAGGATCAAGGTTGACGCCAAACCGACTCACCTTCGCGCCGGTGCTGAATTCATAAATACCCGGTTGCGATGTGCCGCCAAATTCCGTGGCGCTCGCCGGCAGCGCGGTCGCTGCATCGCTGCCCGGAGCCTTCACGCTCAACGAAGTTCGCTCCGCTGGCAGCGCGACCTTGTCGCCGACAAAATACTGGGACGGAGCCGTGAGGTAGCCGCCGCTCGTTTCGAGCAGCGACCAGACAAGGGGAACGAATTTTGACGAAACCGCCAACTGGCTGTCCTCTGGCTGCCAGCCGGCAGCGAGTATAAACAGTCGCCCTCGACCGACGGGAATCTCCACCAAGGCGGGATCGCCGCTGTCAAATCTGGCCACCACTCTCGAGACGTTGACACCGCTCAAATCAATTTTTCGGTATTTCCAAAATCGAATCTTGGTGAAATCGCTGAAACGGGGATCGGCGAACGGCGCGAAAAGCGGGTGCTGAAAGTCGATTTCGGCGAACATCGCGTAATTGCCAGGGCGAATCTCGGTTACCGGCACCGATGCCCGGCCCAAGAGCGCGCCGAGCGTGGCGGAGGCGTCCGCCGCCTTCGGCAAAAAAACCACGGTCTTGCCCGCCAACATCCTTTCCCGCAAAGCGGTCGCCGCGGGCCCCGAAAGAGGCTCGGTGGCGAAGATCAACTGCGCCGCCTCTGCTTCTCCCCAAGCGAGAGGCGCCGCCGCGGGATGCGACACCACCTGCACGACCAGCCGTGGTGTATCCGATAACGCACGACGGAGAAAAAATAATGGCTGCCGCGTGTCGTCGGGATTTTTTCCGCCGAGCCAGAGCACTTGCGCGTTTTGCTGCACGGGCGGGATGACGAACAAAGTGTTGTCAAAATCATCGTCGTCGCCACGCAAGATCACCCGCTGGGCTTTCGGCTCTTTCGAGACCGGCAAGGCAACTATCCGACTTTGTCCCGGGGGGACGTAAACCTCGATGGGCTCGCCCACGAAATCCGCACCACGGTCAGCGGCGGCGCCGGCCGATTCCCGCGCCCACCCAATTTTGAACTGCTCCCGTTTCGCGTCGCCGGAGTTGCTCACCCGCACCCGCACCACGGGATCCGCTGTTCGCGGCGCTTCCGCGGAGTCGGCCACCAGCTGCAGGCCGGCGTTCGTCTTATTTCCGGCTTTTAGGGAATGAATGATTAGCCCGATGTTTTGAGGCCATTCGTAGGCTTGCAGCACGTCCAGGCGACTGCCGGCCTGCACATCGCTGACGAGCACCACCTGACGCGGTCCAGGAAGAGCCTTGGTGTCCGATTCAGCCAGCGTTTCCGCGGCGGTGATCAAGGCATTGCCCAGATGGGTGGCCGACCAAGTGGGACCAACCGCTGCTAACCTCGCGGCCGCAAGCGCAACACGATCCCCCGCGGGAGTTTCGTTCCATTCCCGAAAAGAGAGGGCGACCGCAGCCTGCCGGTCGAACGTGAGCAGCGCGACTTGGTCCGCCGGCCCGGCTTGCTGGAGCAATCCCTGGACCCGTTCGCGAGCGCTCGTCCAAAGACCTTCACGGCGCATACTCGCGCTAACGTCGACCAGCACGACCGTGCGCTTTGGCAGGGCCGCACTCGGATCAACCAGGGGATTCTGACGAAAAAAGGGCCGGGCAAAACCCAGCGCCAACAACGCGAGCGCGAGACAGCGCAGGAGGAGGAGAAGCAGGTGTTCCAGCTTGTGCCGCTTGGAAATTCGCGGCGGGCTCGGCAGGAGAAACATCAACGAACCGAAGATGCGCCGTTCGCGCGTGGTGCGCCGTACCAAGTGAAAGATCACGGGCAGCGCCAACGCGGCGCCCCCGATTAGAAAGAGTGGTGCGAGGAAATTCATGCTGATCCCTTCGGCGCGACGGTCGCACTCACTAAACCCTGTTTCATCGGCGGCCTCCATTTCCGGCGCCGGCGCGACGAACCTGCCGACCCCGCTTCATGCGCTCCTGCATGAAAGTGAACAACGCCAGTTCCAGCGGCTCGCTGGTGGACAGCAAGTGGTAGGAGATGCCAAGTTTTCGGCAAATTGTCCGCAGCGCATGACAGTGTTCTTCCAGTTTCTTCACGTAGGTCGCACGCGCGGCCGTGGGATCGATGTAGATGGTCCGCGAAGACTCCATATCCTCAAATAGGGCCGGCTGTTCGAGGCCAAGGTTCAGCTCCGCCGGATCGAGTATTTGAAAAACACTGATTTCGTGCCCTCCGGCCGCGAGGGCCACCAAGTTACGCTCCAACCGATCCAAGGGCGCGAGGAAATCGGAGATAAGAGCCACCAGCCCCCGTTTGCGGACGAGCGCCATGATGCGCTCCAGCGGCGCCACCAGGTTCGTGCCACGTCCCGCTCCCGCCTTCTCCAGCGCCACCATGACCTGTCGCAGATGTCCCATCCGATGGCGCGCGGGGAGAAAGTCGCGCACCTGTTCGTCGAAGGTGAGCAAACCAATCGCGTCGCCTTGGAGATACAAAAAATACGCCAGGGTCGCCGCCAGGGTTGCGGCGTAATTGGATTTGTTATACGAACGCGAACCGTAGTCCATCGAGCGGCTTTGGTCCACCAGGAGGTGACACCGCAGATTGGTTTCGTCCTCGAATTTCTTGATGAAAAATCGATCGCTGCGGGCAAATACCCGCCAATCCAGGTATCTCGGGTCGTCACCCGGCGTATATTGGCGGTACTCCGTGAACTCGACGGAGAAACCATGATATGGGCTTTTATGCAGGCCATTCCAGAATCCCTCCACGACCGCCCGGGCCCGGAGTTCCAGGCTGCGAATGCTCATCAACGCCTGCGCGTCGATCAGCTTGGCGGAGGCACCCTGCTGATTCGAGGAGGTCGCGATCATGATTTCGGGCCCACGCTGGGGTTATGCCGATCTTCCCGTGGGGGAACTGGCTCCCGCCAGCAACCGCCTGATCACTTCGTCGACGCGGATGCCCTCCGCCTCGGCGCGGTAGTTCAACAAGACGCGATGACGCAAGGCGGGAGCGGCGAGCGCTTGAATATCTTCGACCGTCACGTGAGCCCGCCCCTGCAGTAGCGCGCGGGCCTTCGCTCCGAGAATCAAGAACTGGCCCGCGCGGGTACCGGCTCCCCAGCTTACCCATTCATTCACGAAATCCGGCGCGCCCGGTTGATTCGGACGCGACGAGGCCGCAAGCCGCACCGCATACCGAACCATTTCCTCGGCCACCGGGACTTTCCGCACCAGCTCGTGAAAACGCATGACGTCTTCGCCGGTGAACAGCGGCTCAATTACAGCGGACTTCCCACCCGTGGTCTGAGTGACGACGCGCACCTCGTCCGCTTCCGGCAGGTAATCCATCACCACATTGAACATGAAACGATCGAGTTGTGCTTCAGG
>JBEENF010000064.1:0-12569 GCA_041192325.1 Verrucomicrobiota bacterium | reverse complement strand
AAACCAGAGGACGTCCTGCCCATACGCGGGGGTCGCGATGCGATGCGCGATGTAATTCACGAGGCGGACGATGAGATTGGGGTCGCCGCCGTGAAACTCCACGGCCTCGGCGAGGCCGGTGGCGAAGTGCATATAGCCGGCGCGCAGTTCCTCGATTTCCTTGGTGGTGACGATGTCTTCGAGCGTTTCGGGAGCGTCGGGAATGGAGACGGTGGCTTCGCTGACGCGGCGGCAGGCGGTCGCCAGGGCGATGAGATCGAGAGGGGCCATACGCAACGGGGTACGCGCCGGTTGAAACCGGAAATCCCGCGATTGTCAGCTCCGTTCGCGGCCAAAGCGGGAACTTGGCTCGCGCGACCTCGCTCGCGGCCTTCATCCCAACTCTCGCCCCGCATTTTCCGACTTCCAACTTTCCGCCTTCGACTTTCAACTGACCTTCCCATGCGCATCATCCGCCACCTCACCCCGAAAGGTCCCGCTTACGCCGCGCTGCAAGCCGACGGCTCCGCCCGCGAAATCAGCGGCGATATTCTGGGCGAGTTCCGCGTCACGGATCGCGTCGTTATTCCCGGCAAGTTGCTCGCGCCCCTCGTGCCGACCAATCTGCCCTGCATCGGCCTCAACTACAAAAAGCACGCCGCCGAGAGCAACAGCCCCCTGCCCGCCAATCCGGTGCTGTTCATCAAGAACACCGCGGCCGTGCAAAACCCCGGCGATCCCATCGAACTGCCCGTCAAGCTCCCGAGCACCAAGGTCGATTACGAATGCGAGCTCGCCGTCGTCATCGGCCAGCGTTGCAAAAACGTTAGCCGCGCCGACGCGCTGAACTACGTGCTGGGCTACACCTGCGCGAACGATGTGTCCGCGCGTGACTGGCAACGCGATGGCGGCGGCGGTCAATGGTGTCAGGGCAAGAGCTTCGACACCTTTGCTCCGCTCGGCCCGGTGCTGGTCACCCGCGACGAAATTCCGAATCCGAACGCGCTGCGCATTCGCACCATCCTCAACGGCGAGACCATGCAGGATTGGAACACGGACGATATGATCTTCGACGTGCCCGCCATCATCTCGTTTCTCAGCAGCAGCAAAACCCTCCTGCCGGGTACGGTCATCCTCACCGGCACGCCGCACGGGGTGGGCTTTGCGCGCAATCCCCCGGTTTGGCTGAAAGCGGGCGACACCGTGAGCATCGAGATCGAGAAAATCGGCACGCTCACCAATCCGGTGATCAACGAACCGGTTTGAGTTCGGGCCTTCACTCGCCAGCCCGACCAGTGGGAAAAAATCGCTGAGCCGTAGCGGAAACGGGGCCGTTTTCGCACGCACCGATGACCCTGTTTTCGGGCGAAGCGATGACCAGGGCTGCGAAAACCTCACGGTTTCCGCTAAAAATCGAGGCGCCAGCGCGGAACACGGAGTTCACGTGCGCTTTGCGCTGGCGGCGGCAACCCGGCCCGTCGAGACACGGGGATCCAAGCGCTCCCGCGCGCGGCGACCCGGATCTTTCCTCAATCGCGCCGCTGGCTGCGGCCGGCTTCGCCCCACCCGCTCAATACTTGGGCAGCACGTTGATGATGCCTTCGTAAAGGGGCATGCTCTCCGGTCCGGCCTCCCGCGACAGGCGTTCCAACTCCCGTTCCAATTTCGCGCGTTGCGCGGCGTGGCGCGGGTCGTCGATGAGATTGCGCATTTCGTGCGGATCGTCCTTGAGGTGATACAGCTCGGCCTTGAATCGGTCTGCGCTGCCATCGCCGTGGGGATAACGGATCAGTTTCCACTCGTCGGTCCGCACGCCGCGCACATTGGGCGTGTAGGGGAATTGTTTTTCGTAATTGTACTCGTAGAGGAAGGACTCCCGCCCAACGCCGCCCTGGCCGGCGAGCAGTGGTTTCCAGGAACGCCCGGGAATGTCTTGCAGGGGTTCGGCCCCGCAAAGCTCGATGAGACTTGGCGCCAGATCGAGGCTCAGTACCATCGACCGCACGGTTGACCCCGCGCGCACGAGGGGCGGGTAACGCACCAGCATCGGGATGCGGATGCTTTCTTCGTACATCGTCCGCTTGTCCACCCGGCCGTGCTCTCCGAGCACGAAGCCGTTGTCGCTGGTAAAAACCACGACGGTGTTGTCCAACTGCCCGGACGCCTGCAGCGCGGCATAAATCCGGCCCACGCTTTCGTCCACCGACAGCAACGTGCCAAGGTACGCGCGAACGAAACGATCGTACTCCTTTTGTCCATAGAGCGGACCTTTCGCGCCATGCCACGTCGCGAGACTTTCGGCGAGCCACGCCGGTTTTCCGGGCGCGGCATAATCGTGATAATTCACCGGCAGCGGGATGGGCGTTTTGTCCAGCGCATGTTCGAAACGCGCCTCCGGCTGGATGGGCCCGCCATGCGGCGCCTTGTGCCCCAGGATGAGCATCCACGGCTTGTCATGCGCACCCTGCAACCACCGCACCGCGTGATCGGTGACGATTGTCGTGTAGTATCCCGTCAGCTGGCGCCGCGCGCCGTTGATGTTGAATTCGTTGTCGAAATAATTCCCCTGTCCGCGGTGGCTCATCCAAAAATCGAAGCCGGGGCGCTGCTCGTCGTTGTTCTCCCCCATATGCCATTTACCAATGTACGCCGTCTCATAGCCCGCCTCCTTCAGTCGCCGCGGGTAGCTCGGAAGCGCATTTGGATACTCCGTGAAATTATTCAATACCCCGTGCGCGCGGGCATAGCGACCGCTCAACAGGGAGGCGCGGCTGGGGGAACAGAGGGACGTTGTGACAAACACATTTTCAAACCGCGCTCCCTCCCGCGCCAGCCGGTCGATGTTCGGCGTCTTGAAATACGGGTGCCCGGCGCAACTCATGGAGTCCCACCGCATGTCGTCGGTCAGGATGACCAGCACGTTGGGGCGCGGCGCGGAAACCGCCGCCCCCAGGGCGCCGCCGCCGGCCAGCCACCCGACGAGTGCTGCGAAAATCGGAGTAACGCGGATTTTGAAATTCATGGGTGGGAGAGAATGCAGTGACGTGGTTTTCGGCCAAGGCGGTGGGCTCGCGTGGCACGCTTGCCGCGCGAGACTTGCCGGACGAAAGGAAGCAGAGTCGCCGGATCACGCCAAACTGAAACGCCGCGGCGATTGCAGTGCACCCGATTTTCTTCTACAACGCCCCCATGCCTGACCGCGCTGCTGGCCGAACCCGGCTCCTGATGATCGATGACGATCGGAAACTTTGCCGCCTGGTCGCGACCTACCTGGAGCCCCTCGGCTTTGACGTGCTTGCCGTGCATACCGGGCCAGACGGAGTCGAGCGGGCCACCGCCACCGGGGAGAAATGGCACGCGGTACTGCTCGACGTGATGCTGCCGGGAATGGACGGATTTGAAGTGCTGAAAAAAATCCGGGCGCGCAGCCAGGCGCCGGTGCTGATGCTGACCGCGCGCGGCGACGAAATGGACCGGATCGTCGGGCTCGAGGTGGGCGCCGACGACTACCTGCCGAAAACCTTTTCCACCCGTGAGCTGCTGGCGCGCTTGCGCGCCGTCTTGCGCCGCACGGCGACGAGCGCCGCGGCGGCGGGCGCCGAAGCGCCGCCGACCGAGCTGGTGGTGGGTCCCTTGCGGGTCAACGTCGACGCGCGCACCGCGGTGCTCGGCGACACGCCGCTGGTGCTCACCCCGGTCGAATTCGATTTGCTCTCCAGCCTGGCCCGCGCGCGGGGGCGCGTGAAATCCCGCGAGTCGTTGCTGGATGAAATTCGCGACCGCAATTACGACGTCTTCGACCGCTCGATCGACGTGCACATTTCGGCCCTGCGCAAAAAGCTGGGTGACGATGCCAAGGAGCCCCGCTTCATCCGCACGCTGCGTTCCGCCGGCTATATGATGGTCGCTCCCGAATAATTCGGACCGCGGCGCCGCCTCGTCACCCCACCGGAGCCCCCCCGGGCCGGCGGCTTTATTGTTAAGCCCGCGTAAACATTAGGGCTTTTTTCAACCGTTTGCGTAAAGTGGGCGCGTCCGCTTCTCCGCATGAAGGTTTCCTACCCACTTTCGCTCAAGATTTCCGGCTGGCTGTTGCTTAATCTGCTGCTGCTGGCGGCGGCCGCGCTGGCGTTCTTCGTCGTGCAAGGCGGGCTCGGGTGGAACGCGTTGCTCGCGGGACCCGCGGGCGAGCGCGCCCAAGCCACCGCCAATGTGGTCGCCGGCGAAGCCACTGCGGCCACCAAACCGGCGCGCGACGCCGTGCTCGCCCGCCTCGGGGCCGCTTATGGCGCGCAGTTCCGGCTGTTCCGCGTCGACGAGTTTTCGGCGGCCAGTGTCGCCGACCTGCCGGCGCCAGTGCGGGAGAAACTTGAATTCCGCCCGCCTCGCCTGGGTGGGCCCGGAGATTTTGGACCGTTTGGCGAGCGGCGCGGGGGCGGCCCTGGCGAACGTGGCGGGAAACGCGATTGGAGTGGCCACGAGCGCCGCGATCCCGGCATGGAAGGCCGCGAAAACCCGGAGCCGGTCCGGGTCGAGCCGAAGCGGCTCAACAACGAGGGCGACCACGGCCGGTTCATTGTGCGCACGAGTTCGCCCGCCGCCTACTGGATCGGGTTGCGCGTGCCCTTGGTCTCGGCCGAACGCGGCCGGCTTGTGCCCACGCTGCTCCTCATCCGGGTAGATTCTTTCTGGGGGTTGTTGCGCCTGCTGGACTTGCAGTCGTGGCTTCTGGCTGGGACGGGGGTGCTCGCGCTGTCGGTGCTTTTTTGGGCGCCGCTCGTGCGAGGCATCACGAAGGCGCTCAGCCAGCTGACGAACGCGACCGAACGCATTGCGGACGGGCGCTTCGACACCCGCGTGCCGGTGCACAGCCGCGACGAGATCGGGCAGCTCGGCGAATCCGTCAACCGCATGGCCGCGCGGCTGGACGCGCATATGACGGGCCAGAAGCGTTTCCTCGGCGATGTGGCCCACGAGCTTTGTTCGCCACTCGCGCGGTTGCAGATGGCAACGGGAATCCTCGGCGAACGCGCGCCGGAGGGTTTGCGCGATACCGTGGAAGATGTCCGCGAGGAGGTGCAGCAAATGAGCACCCTCGTGAACGAATTGCTGGTGTTTGCGAAAGCCGGCATGCAGCCGCGCGCTATCGCCCTCAATGGCGTGGAAATCGGGGCACTCGCGCAGCAGGTGCTGACGCGCGAAGATCCCACTCGCCGGGTCACGACCACCGTGCCGCCCGGCCTGCTCGCCCGCGCCGACGCCGAGCTGCTCGCCCGCGCCTTGGCCAATCTCGTGCGCAACGCCTTGCGCTACGGCGAAACCGGCCCCATTGCCCTGACCGCCACCCGGGAAAGCGATCGCGTCATCATCCGCGTGGAAGACGAGGGACCAGGCGTCCCGCCCGAGGCGCTCGATCGCCTCGGCGAGCCGTTCTTCCGGCCGGAGTTGGCTCGCACGCGGGAACTCGGCGGCGTCGGCCTGGGCCTGTCGATCGTGCGCCACAGCATTTCGGCCTGCGGCGGGGAAGTCCGGTTCACGAACCGCGCGCCGCGGGGTTTCCGCGCCGAAATCCGGTTGGCGGCGGCCTGAACCACCGGGGGGATCCCGCGCGCCCGCGCGGCGCCGCCAAAAAGCCGCCTTTACACGAGCTTAACAAAACTCGGCGGCTCCGACACGAAGTCCTAACACCGCCGGCGTTACATGGGGTGGTGTCACCCGTCCAGTCGCGCGGCCATTCAGGCGGCGTAGGAGGCCGGTGACACCACCATCATGATCCAACCGAATTCCGATCACGGCGCCGTCTGGCCCGCAGAGGGTGAGTGCTCGCGTGACGGGGAAACCGGCGCCGGCCCCCACCGGGAACTCACGCCCGAACGCGCGGAGCTCACCGCCATCGTGATTCGCGCGCGGCGGGGCGACCTGCCTGCCCAGTCGCAACTCGTGCTCCGTTATCGCCGGCGCATTACCGGCCACATCCGCGGGATCATTCGCCAGACCGACGATGCCGAGGACGTCAGCCAGACTGTATTCATCAAAATGATTCGGCGGCTCGGGCGGCTGCGGGATGCTTCCTTGTTCGAGTCGTGGCTCTTTATGCTTTCGCGCAATACCTCCCTCGATTATCTCCGCTCCAACCGCCGTCGACCGGTGACGGTCAGCGCCGACCAGGAGTTATTCACGCTGGCAGATACAACGAGCCGGCCCGTGGCACGGGAGCTCATGGACGAGCTCAATCTCGCCCTCAGCCGCCTCGGCGCCACCGATCGGACGCTGATGCAGCTCTACGTGACGGGCCACAGCTATCGCGCGATGGCCACGCGGGAAGGTCTGACGCCCGCAGCCGTCAAAGCGCGACTGCATCGCGTGCGGCCTTACCTGCGCGAGTTCATGAGCGGCGCCGAGTCGGAATTGCGCGATCCACCGCGGGGAAGGACCGGGCCGGGACATTGCGCGGCCTAGCCGGCAGCGTGCGAGCCACCCCGCTGATTCAGTGGCTGGGCGGCGGATGCGGAACTCAGCGCGTAGCGCGCAGCGGGGGGTGAATTGCCCCGATCGTTCCGCTCGGCAGCGGAAACTCGCCCCTGCCGAGCAACGGGCACGGGCGTTGGGGAACGCGCTCGTGGCGAGCGGGGCGGCGGCTGCGCCGCAACTGGCGCGAGCCGAAATCATTCGGCCCCCCCGCCGAACCAAACGGAATTCAAACGCGAATTTACACAGCCCTAACAAATTCGCCCGCCATCTTCATGAAGCGCCAACACTCCCGTGGTTATATGGACTCGTTAAACCAAACGACCGTTGGTAGCGGCCCCTTTCGGGTTGCGGCGGCCGGAAAGGTTAAACCACTCATGAAAAAAATCGCTCGTCAGTTGACGCTCCTCGCCACCCTCAGCCTCACCGCCGGATTGTCCGCGCAGACTGCTCCCGCCGATGGCTCCCACCGTCCCGATCGGGGTGGACCCGGCGGCCCGGGGGGGCCGCGCGGTCGTCACGGCCTTCCCATCCTTCGCGTCCTCGACGCCGACAAAGACGGCGTCATTTCCGCCGCGGAAATCGTCAACGCCCCCGCGCTGATCGCCACCCTCGACACCAACGCGGATGGCGTGGTCTCGGCGCAGGAATTGCGCCCGGCGCGTCCCGCCGATGCGCCGGAACGTCCCGCTCCACCCGCCGATAATTCTCATCCGCGCCCAATTATTCCCGTCATGCTCGCGCTCGACGCGAACGGCGACGGCGACCTGAGCGCGGCCGAAATCGCGGCAGCAGCCGTCAGCCTCAAGGCGCTGGACTTGAACGGCGATGGGACCCTCACCCGCGATGAACTGCGCCCGCTTCCTCCCGAAGGCGCGCCGGTGGGTGGCCGCCCCGATGGCGGTCATCGTCCTCCGCAGTAATTTGTACGGCAAGTTGGTTTGAGTCGCACCCCCCGTTCGCAAGGACGGGGGTTTTCTGTCTCCGTACCAACCGACGTCAAAGCACGAGCGCGATCTGCACGCCCGGCCCGTGCACGCCTTCAATGAGGATGCCCTCGACGTCGGCCGTTTTTGACGGGCCGGTGATCCAGATCACGTTGGGATCGGAGCCAAGCGCCGCGATCGCTTGCGGCAAATCGGCAAAAATCTGCGCGCGTTCGAGGACGGCCACGTGCGCCCACGGAGCGAGGGCGGCAAGTCGCGCCGAGGTCGTGGTGTCGTTCAAAATGAGGGTACCCGACTCGGCGATTGCTCCGACTGCCCGCGTGATGCCGAACGCGTAATCGTCCACGCGCGCGCGGTCGAATTCAGTCTCCACCGTGAACTCCGCGCCAAAGTACGCGCTTAGCCGCGGCCAGAGCGCTGGATCGCAATAGCCGCGCATTAATTGTTTGCCGCGCAGGAAATCGATGAGCGCCGCGGGATCCGTCAGCGCCAGGCCGTTCACCCGGGCGAGGCGCTCGCCAAACAACGCCACGCGCTCACGCCCGGCGATCAACTGTCGCATCACGGCGATCTCTGGCTCGTAATCGGGCAACACCGCGCGGGGCGCGAGAGGCGCCAGCGCCGCACGTACCCGGGACAAAATAGCTTCGCGATCAGCGTTCATGGCCCGCCGCGGCGATGCGTTCCAGCGCGTCGTGATTGGGAAACCCCTTCATGACTTTACGGTGGCCAGCAACTTCCCCCGCGCGACGAGAAAAAGAAAAATCAGCAGCGCCGAAAAAGGCAGTAGCGCGAGCACGTCCGCCGACGGACCCGCAAAGAAAGGATTGTGAGCCGTGGACCAGTCCGTCACGCGCTTGTCGAAATTACCCAGCACGCCCGCCAGAAACGCGATGATGATGCCCGCAATTGCCCCGCCGGCGATATAACCGGACGCCAGCAGCACGCCCGGACTCTTGTCGGTTTCGGCCGTGAATTCCTGCTCCGTCATGAGCGCATAGCTGGCGTCCCGCCGCAGACGTCGATCCACCCACCAGCGCACCTGTCCGCCGATGAAAATCGGCGCCGACGCCGCCAGCGGCAAATAAACACCCACCGCAAACGCCAGCGCCGGCACGAACGACATCTGGAGTGCCACCGCGATCATCACCCCCAGCAGCACCAGCGCCCAAGGCAGCTTCTGGTCGAGGATGCCCTTGATAATGTAGGAGACGAGGGTCGCCTTGGGCGCGTCGAATTTGCGCACCGCCGTGCCATCCGGCCGCCGGTCGTGCGCGCCATTGATGCCGGGGTCCACGAGCCACACGGCCTCGCCGCGTTCGTTCACGAAATATTTTCCGGCGGGCCCCCCGCGATCATCGGTCTTGTGCCAAACGCGGTAGCGTCCGGCATCGTCCCGCGCCTGGGGACCAATCAAACCCTGCTGTTCCGCGCCGAGGCTCGCCACGTCGGTTTTCAGCCCGGGCGCCACTTGGCCCGCCGGAACGTACACGATCGCCGATTCGTTGAGCTTGAGTAGAATCGGACCGAGCACCAGGGCGGAGGCGAAAGCGCCAATGAGAATCGCGTACTGCTGCAGCTTTGGGGTGCTGCCGATCAGGAAACCCGTCTTGAGATCCTGCGACGTCGTGCCGCCATTGGAGGACGCGATGCACACGATGGCGCCGACCGAAAGCGCGGTGACGTAGTACGTCCCGCCTCGCCAGCCCACGAGCAGAAAAACGAGGCAGGTAAACAGGAGCGTCGCCACGGTCATGCCCGAGATGGGGTTCGAGGTGGAACCGATTTCTCCCGTGAGCCGCGAGGAAACCGTCACAAACAGGAAACCAAACGCCACGATCAGCAGCGCCCCGAGCAGGTTCATGTGCAAAGTCGGGGCCAGCATGGTCGCGGTGATCAATGCGACGATGCCGATGCCGACCCACTTCATGGGTATATCCTGATCGGTGCGGGAAGTGTCGATACCGGCCGTGCTGTTGGCGCGGCTCAAGCCGAGATCGGTCAGCCCGCCCCGCAAACCGTGCCAGATCGTCGGCAAGGCCTGCACCAGACTGAAGATGCCGCCCGCGGCCACCGCTCCCGCGCCAATATAGAGGACATACGCGCCGCGAATCGCATGCGCGCCCATCTCCGCGATCGGCACGGTCCCGGGCGCCAGAGGCGCGCTGAGGCCTTCGCCGAAAAACTTGATCGCGGGAATGAGCAGCAAATACGACATCACGCCGCCCGCGCACATGATCGAGGCAATCCGCGGCCCGATGATGTAGCCCACGCCGATCAGTTCGGGGGAAATCTCCGCGCCGATCGAGCCGGCCTTCAACGGCGGGCCGAACACTTTTTCCGGCACGTCCTTCCAACCTTTGCAGGCCACCATCAGCGTCTTGTAAGCGAGGCCAATGGCGAAGCCGGTGAACACCACCTTCGCGCCCGGCGCCTGGCCGAGCCCCGCAGCCGTGGCGGCGCGCATTTCCGCCTGCGCGGAGGACGACGCCACGGCGCGTGATTCGGCGTTGGCGCCCGCCTTCAACACCGCGGCGCAGGCCGTACCCTCCGGGTATTTGAGCACGCCGTGCTCCTTGACGATCAAGGCGCGCCGCAAGGGAATCATCAGCAGGATGCCGAGCAATCCACCCAGCAGCGCGACGAGCAGCACCCGGGTGAGTTCCAGATCAAAGCCGAGGATCAGGATCGCCGGCATCGTCACGCCCACCCCAAAGGCGATCGATTCGCCGGCCGATCCCGCCGTCTGCGTGATGTTGTTTTCCAGGATCGTCGCATCGCGACCACCGAGCTTTGTCCAGCCGCGAAACAGCGCCAGCGAGATGACGGCGACGGGAATCGACGCGCTCACGGTAATGCCCACCTTGAGCACGAGGTAGAGCGAGGAGGCGCCGAAGATGACGCCGAGAATCACGCCGGTGATCACCGCCCGCGCCGTAAATTCGAACAGGCGCGTCTCGGCGCTGATGAAGGGTTCGAATTTGGGGGGAACTGCGGCCATGCGTTCTTTCGGGTAAGGCACGACCGTGGAGTCGCCGCGGTCCGTGACAATACAGGAATGAGCCGGCTGCGGCCGGGTCGCGGCGAATCGCCGTGAGCTTTCGAAATTTTCCCGCAAGGGCAAATTTGACGGCCCTGCCCCAACCCGGTTCGCGCACGGGCGCGGGCCGGTCTCGCCCCCACCGGTTCGCGGCGGAATGAATCGCTAGCCGCTGCCCGGCGTCCGCGTGCGCAGCCATTTGCGGAACTCGCCCCCGCGCCACTCCGGGAGCGCGTGATTTGCCTCCCACGCGCGGAGCGCGGGAATCGGCAGCAGTTGCGTCGGCAAATAGTTAAGCGCCTTGCCGCCCGCGAGCGCGGCTTTCCAGGCGGTGGGCTGCGAAGCGAGCAAGGCCCAGGCGCCCATGGGAGGCGTGCCGGGGGAAGCCACGTTTTCCTCCTTCGCGCGGTGGCGCAACCGCAGCAGCAAATCGGGAATCGGAATGTTAACCGGACAGACTTCGTGGCACGCGCCGCAAAGACTGGACGCTTTCGGGAGGTCTGCCTTCTGCGGAAAATTCCTGCCCAGCAACAGCGGCGACAAGACGGCGCCCACCGGGCCGGGATAGACGCTGCGATAGCCGTGCCCGCTGGTCTGACGGTAAACCGGACACACGTTCAGGCATGCGCCGCAGCGGATGCAGCGGAGAATTTCCCGGCAGTCGCTCGCGAGCACTTCCGTGCGGCCGTTGTCCACGAAGACGACGTGCATCTCCTCGGGTCCGTCGCGCTGCGTCGTCAATTTTGGCCCCGCAATAAATTCGGTGTAAACGGTCAGCTCCTGCGCCGTCCCGGAGCGGCCAAGCAGGTTGAGCAACAACGCGAGGTCGCGATCGCGCGCCACCACCTTCTCGATCCCGACCAGCGCGATGTGACACTTCGTGGCGGCGAGGCAGAACCGCGAGTTGCCTTCGTTGGTCACGAGCACAATCCGGCCGCTCTCGGCGGAAACAAAATTGGCGCCGGTGAGGCCGACATCGGCCTGCAGATACTTGTGCCGCAGAAATTTTCGCGCGCGCGCCGTGATGGTGGCGGGATCGTCGTTGTAGGCGCCGAGCCCCTCGCGCTCGAAGCTCGTCGCAATTTCGCGGCGGTTCTTGTGAATGATTGGCCGGACGATGTGACTCGGATGGTCGTGATCGATCTGGACGATGAATTCCCCCAGGTCCGTCTCCAGCGCCTCGATGCCGTGGCTTTCCAGGAAGGGCGTGAGTTCGATTTCCTCACTCACCATCGTCTTCGCCTTGACGAGTTTCGTCGCGCCGCGCGCGCGCAGGATGCCGAGGACCACCTTGCACGCCGCCTCGGCGGTCGCCGCCCAATGCACCTGGGCGCCGTTCGCCTGGAGTTTCGCCTCCGCCTGCGGCAGCAGCGTGTCGAGATTTTCGATCGCATGCTGCTTGATCGCGCCCGCGAGTTCCCGCAGCCGGTCAGGCTCGGCGAACTGGTCGAACAGAAGCTTCGTCCGCTTCTCGTGCGTCGCCTTTGTGCTCTGGTAAACCGCCGCGCGCGTATCCCGTGGCAGCGCAGCGGCGAATTGGTCGAGCGGCTGGAATTTCATGCGGGGGGTGAGGCGGGGCGGTGACTCAAAGACCGGCGGGCCGCGCCGCCAGCGCGATGATGCCCACCGGGGAAAACCACGTGGGGAGCGTGGCGAGTTCGAGCGCCGTCAGCCCGGCCAGCGCCTCCTCGCGCGATGCGCCGCACATTTCTTCCGTCGGCCGCAGGCTCACGCAAACCGCCGGCCGTCCCGGCTGGCCGAACAAGGCGCAACGCCGGTCCGCCAGCAGCTGCACGCAGGGCACGCCTGCGGGTTTGCCGTGGGGCATCCCCGGAATGGGCGTCGAGATGCTCGGCGCGATGCAGCAAGCGGCGCAACCCGTTCGGCAGTTCACGGCGTTAGCCCCCCGGCGGCGCCCGAGGGGGGCGACGAAGGCGACGGCTGGTCCCGCCGCCCCAGCGCATCGCGCAGCACTTGCGCCAGGTGCAGCGCCTTGACCGGCGCGCCGGTTTTCGTCGCCAATCCCGTGATGTGCATCAGGCAACTCATGTCGGACGACACCAGCACATCGGGCTGCGCCGCGCGCACGTGATCGAGTTTCAAGTTTCCCATCGCGGCCGAGATGTTCGGGAAGC
>JBEENF010000063.1:0-12607 GCA_041192325.1 Verrucomicrobiota bacterium | reverse complement strand
GCCAACGGCGGAGCGAAGAACTACATTGTGGTCATGCCCGACGCCGACGTGCCGAAAACCGTCGAGGCGCTTTCCACCGCGGCGTTTGGCTGCGCCGGAGAACGGTGCATGGCCGGTTCCACCGCCCTCACCGTCGGGTCGGCTGCGGATCGCCTTCTCCCCTCGCTCGTCGCGAACGCCCGCGCGATCAAAGTGGGTCCGACGGACCGCGCGGCGCAACCCGACATGGGCCCGGTGATCACCGCCCAACACCGCGACCGCGTGTTGCAGCTCGTGGCTTCGGGCGAAAAGGAAGGGGCGCACGTCATTGCGGACGGTCGCGGTCTAAAAGTTGCGGAGGCTCCCCGCGGCTTCTACCTCGGCGCCACCATTGTCGATGGTGTCCGTGAGAACATGACGCTGGCTCGCGAAGAAGTGTTCGGCCCCGTGCTCAATGTCATGCGCATGGACGACCTCGAGGCAGCGATCGCGCAGACCAACCGTTCCGCCTTCGGCAACGGCGCCGCGATTTTCACGAACAGCGGCGCCGCCGCGCGCGAGTTCAAACATCGCGTGAAGGCCGGCATGGTCGGCATCAACGTCGGCGTGCCCGCAACGATGGCCATGTTTCCCTTCACGGGATGGGACGACTCGTTTTACGGCGACCTGCACATCCAGGGCCGCGAAGCCGTCCAGTTTTACACCCAGCAAAAGGTGATCACCACCCGCTGGTTTGGCGGTGAAGTGGGAGACGTCTGGCGCAACAAATAGCGCGCGCCAGCTTACCTCGACCCGCTGCTTTTGCCCGATGTCACGCTTGATTTAAAATGCGAAAACCGTGACCGCGGACATGCCCACCCATTTCAAGGGAAGCTCCGTCCCCGCCCGAAATGCCTCGCAACTCGTAATCACCTGACCGCCCCCCCCATCTCGCCGGTTCCCACTCTCCCTGCCGCATGAAATCGATTCCCCTGCCTCCCACCGCGCATCAGCCACAGCCCTACACCGGCCCTTCCGCCGCGCACGTGCTTGCCTTGCGCAAGCAGTATCTGAACCCGGGGCTCTTCCTCTACTACAAGCAGCCGATCATGATCGTGGAGGGAAAGATGCAATATGTCTGGGACGACACGGGGAAGCGGTACCTCGACGGCCTTGGCGGGATCGTGACGGTAAGCGTGGGTCACTGCCATCCGCACGTGCTGGCCGCAGCGACAAAACAAAACGAGACCCTGCAACACTCCACCACGATTTACCTGCAGCCGCGCATTGCCGAATACGCGGAGAAACTTGCTTCGAAGCTACCGGGCGATCTCAAGGTGTGTTACTTCGTCAATTCCGGCTCCGAGGCCAATGATCTCGCGGTGCTCATGGCGCGTTTGCACACCGGCAACTATGACATGATCGCGCTGCGGAATGGCTACCACGGTGGCAATGCGTCCGGCATGGGCCTGACCGCGCAAAGCTCCTGGAAATTCAACGTGCCGCACTCCTTCGGTGTGCACCACGCGGCGGCGCCGTACCCGTATCGCGGACACTTCGGCTACGACGACCCCGACGCGGGACGGAAATACGCCGACGATGTGAAGAACCTCATCGATTATGCCACTCCCGGAAAAGTGAGCGGCTTCATCGCCGAGTCCATTCAGGGCGTCGGCGGATTTGTCGAGTTTCCGCAAGGTTACTTGAAGCACACCTACGAGCACGTCCGCGCCGCGGGCGGCGTGTGCATCGCCGACGAAGTGCAAACGGGATTTGGTCGCACGGGTTCGCATTTTTGGGGGTTTGAAACGCAGGGCGTCATTCCCGATATTGTCACGATGGCGAAGGGCATTGGAAATGGGGCTCCGCTGGCCGCGGTGGTGACGACGCCAAAAATTGCCGCCACCATGGCGGCCAAAATTCATTTTAACACTTTCGGGGGTAATCCGGTGGTGAGCGCGATCGGCAAAGCCGTGCTCGAGGTAATCGAACGGGAAAACCTGCAGGCGAACTCCCTGGCCCTGGGGGAGTACATCCTGGCCGGCCTCGATAAGCTAAAGGCGAGGCACAAGGTCATCGGCGACGTTCGCGGCAAAGGCCTCATGCTCGGAATTGAATTTGTGAAAGATCGCACCACCAAGCAACCCGGCCGCGAAGAATGCGCCCAAGCCGTGGAAAACGCGCGGGAGCTCGGGCTCCTGCTCGGCAAAGGTGGCCTGTGGGGCCAAACCATTCGCTTCGCGCCGCCGATGTGCCTCACCCGCGCGGACGCGGATTTTCTCCTCGCTGTCTTGGACGAGGCGATTGGGGCGATTTGAGCGGACGAAAGGTGGCGGGCGCTTACTGCCCGGGCACTTCGCGCCGCCCTGCCGTCGGGGAACGTCCGCGGGGGTTGTGCTTGCGCGAGCCGGGGCGATATTTTTTTGTTGGCCCGGTATGCGCAAACCCGACGGTCGAATCGAATCCATTCTCGAGCAGCTGATATTCGCCAGCCGCTGGCTGCAGGCTCCACTGTATGTCGGGCTCATTGTGGCCCAGGGCATCTATGTGTATCAGTTCTTCACCGAACTGTGGCACCTTCTCCACACTGCCCTCCATGGGACGGGTGGCAGCGCTGACCTCAGCACGCAAATCATGCTGTCAGTGCTGGGGCTGATCGACGTGGTGATGATCGCCAACCTGCTGATCATGGTGATCATCGGGGGCTATGAGACCTTTGTCTCCCGCCTGCACATAGATGACCACGCGGATCAACCGGAGTGGCTGAGTCACGTGAATGCCGGCGTGCTGAAAGTGAAGCTCGCGACCGCGTTGATCAGCATTTCATCCATTCATCTACTGAAGACCTTTATCGAGGTGCGTTCGCCCAGCGTGGTGTTCACCAACGACGGAGTCATGTGGCAGGTCGTTATTCATCTCCTGTTTGTCTTCTCCGCCATTGCCCTCGCCTTTACGGACCGCCTCATGATGGCGGCGGTGCGTGACACGCCCGACAAACACTGAGCCGGAACGCAGGCTAAACGCCCCCGCGCCGGCCGCTAAACAGCGAAAAGAGAAAGAGGATCAGGAAAACCACGAAGCAGATCTTGGCGATTAAAGCGGCCGTTCCCGCGACGACGCCAAAACCGAGGATGCCGGCGAGAATCGCAACAACGAGGAAGATAATAGCGTAATTAAGCATGGGATCGGACGATTAGGGGTTGGAAGGACCCAAGTCGCTTCGTCCGCCTCCGCGCCGCACGGCCTGACGCGTCATCGAACGAACCCCGCTCCCGGTCCCGCGTGTCCCGGGACGCGATTCAAGAGAGGTTGGCTTGAGCATTTCACATGGACCCAACTCCGGCCCATCGGAGCGGAAGGAAATGCACTTTTTCCCTGATCAAAGATCAAATACCCGAGTCGCGCCACTCCAGCGCGGTGCGCAAGAGCCAAGCCGTCGTTTCGTGGAAACGCGCCAGTTGATCCAAAGTCTCCGCGGTTGCCTGATCGGCCAATGCCTTCGCACAATAGTGTGTGTCCGCCTGCAACCGTGTCGCGAGTTGCTCATGCCAAGTAATCAGCGCTCCCACCCAACCCGCCGCAGGCATTCCGGATAATACCGTCCCGGACTCCACGCGAGGCTCGTCCGTCGTGAACTCTGCAGTGGCCGCTCCTTGCGGGGCTAACGCGTGGCCGCGCGTTTTCAACTGGTCCAGCCAACTCTCCAATTGGCGGCACTGATCGTCGAATAGCTTCTGTAAACTGTGGCGATAAGGGCCCCGCAAGTTGCGGTAACAGTGGCGGGTGGTGGTGCGCAGCTTGCATTCCTCCGTCATCACCCCTTGCAGGATCGCGCCGACGGAAGAAGGCTTGGCCGGCGCATCAACGTCCTCCGCGGTCTTCATGGGAATTTTGGGAAATCGCAATACCGGGGTCTGACCCGCGACGCAGGTAAGAGTTTCGCGAAATTACTCCCCAAATTTCTCCGCTTCCGACCCAGTCACCGTGCCAGCTTCAGCAATCGCTGGCCGGCCGCGTGCAACGTTTCCGGCCGCTTGGCAAAATTGAGCCGCACGTAACGATTTTCCCCGGGCGCAAAAAAGCTGGACCCGGGCACGGGCGCGACGCCGATCTCGCGCGCCATCCAATGCGAAAATTCCACGTCGCTCGCGTAGCCAAAGCGGGCAATGTCGACCATGACGAAGTAAGCGCCCTCCGGCCGGGTGTAGCTTAAGCCCGCGCGATCGAGGTAATCCAACAGGATGTCGCGCGCGTCGGAATATTTCGCGGCCAGCTCGTCGTAGTAAGCGGCGGGAAAATTCAGCGCCGTAACCACAGCGTGTTGCAGTGGAGCCGCCGCGCCCACGGTGAGGAAGTCATGGACCTTGCGCGCGCGGGCGATCACGTCAGCCGCCCCGTGCACATAACCGAGGCGCCAGCCGGTGATGGAGAACGTTTTCGAGAGCGAGGAGCACATCAACGTCCGCGCGGCCATGCCCGGCAGGGTCGAAAAGTAGGTATGCTGGTGCGGCGCAAACACGATATGTTCGTAGACCTCGTCGGTAAGCACCCACACGTCGAATTCCTCCGCCAGCGCCGCAATCTGCTGCAACTCCGTCCGCGTAAACACACGACCACAGGGGTTGGAGGGATTACAAAGCACGAAAGCCTTCAGACCGCTCGCAAAGGCGCGACGGAGTTCGGCAGGGTCGAAGCGATACTCCGGCGGATGGAGGGGCACATGCACCGGGATGGCTCCCGTAAGAATGGCGTCGGCTCCATAGTTTTCGTAGAAAGGCGAAAACAAACCCACTCTGTCGCCAGGATCGCAAACCGCCATCATCGCGACCATCATGGCCTCAGTCGCGCCGCAGGTGACCACGAGTTCCCTTTCGCCATCGACCGGCATACCCATGAAGCGGGTGAGTTTGGCGCTGAGAGCCGAGCGCAATTCCGCCGAGCCCCACGTGATGGCATATTGGTGACGGGAGAGGTCCATCGCATCCTTCGCCGCCTGCACCAGGGCCGCCGGCGGATCCCAATCCGGGAACCCCTGCGCGAGATTAATCGCGCCGTGGCGCGCCGCCACGCGCGACATTTCGCGGATCAGCGATTCAGTGAAAATGGCGGTGCGTTGCGAAGTCTTCGGCATGGAGAAAACGCGTCACGCAGGAGGGACGCGACGGGGACTAGGGAATTCTCAGCGGAGTGTCGGGCCGCAGCGGGGTGTTGATGTTGCCATTCACAAAAACCGCGGGGTTTGCCTCGGCGATTTCCCTCACCTTCTTGCTCGTGTTTACGGCATCGAACTGCCGCGCGATGCTGAAGAGCGAATCACCCCGCTTCACGCGATAGCTTCGGCCCGCCGCCGGGGGGGCCGCCGTGGGTTTTGTGCGCGCCGGAGATGGCACGGAGAGGGGGGAAGAATACGGCGGCTCCGGCGCCGCGGTGATCGGAGAGTCGTTGACCGCGGGACCACCGGGCAGCGGCAGCGCGGAGGGCGACCGCTGGGATTCCGGTATCGAAAGGGCGACTCCGCGCACCGGCCGCGGAACGGGGGCTCCTCCCCCGCCCCGCAAGGTCGCGATCTGGGCGCGCAGTTCCTCGTTTTCGCGCCGCAACTGGTCCAGCTCCGCCGCCGCTTCCCGATAAACGTGATCTTCGGCGGGGCGAGCCGGCAACGTGCGCGCGAACTCCCGCTTGGCCGTGTTTACCAGTTCGCGCACCCGCCGGGCTTCCCCCGAATTCGGCTGCAGCGAGAGATACGCCTCAAAATGGTGAATCGCCTCGATAAAATCCTTGCTGTGGGAAAGGAAAATCAGGCCGGCTTCCAGATGCGACTCGGGGGCCGATTGCCCGCGTTTCTCAATCACTTTTAGAAAATTGAGAAGAGCCTCGGCATTCCGACCCTGCCGTTTGAGGACCAAACCTTGCTGGTAAAACGGTTCCTCGGCTTCAGCGAGCTGCAGCGGCGCGTCACCCCGGTTGCAGCCCGCGACGAACAGCACAGCGGCGAACGCGAGCGCGGTGGTCAATCGACGGCAGAAAGTCATCTAGGAGGAAAGGGATTGAATGGCCAATCTTGGGCCGTAGATTCCGGCGCCTGTTCCTGACGCTCAAACTCTAAATGGCCCTGCAACCGAAAACTGCTCTCGCCCGGGCGCGCGCGTGCATCCGCATCGAAACCGCCGCGCTCGTCGAGACGGCGAAGAGTCTCAACCAGGATTTTGTGGCCACCGGCCGCGCCGTGGAGGCCTGCCGTTCAGCCGGTCACAAGTTGATCTTCACCGGCATCGGCAAAAACGCACCCATTGCCCAAAAAATTGCCGGGACGTTCAACAGCACGGGAGTGGCCTCGTGTTTTCTCGATGCCACCCAGGCATTGCACGGGGACCTGGGCCTGGTGGAGGAAGGCGACCTTGCTTTTCTCCTGAGCAACAGCGGCCAGTCCGAGGAAATCCTGCGCCTGTTGCCTATGCTCAAGCGTTTCGGCGCTCGCATCGTCGCGTTCACCAGTAGTCCGGCCTCCGATCTGGCGCGCAATGCCGACTTTCGTTTCTATTACCGCGTGCCCCGCGAAGCGTGCCCGCTGAAACTGGCGCCCACCGCCAGCACGACGGCGGCGCTGGCACTGGGCGATGCCCTGGCCATGGTCCTGCTCGAATCCCGCGGCCTGACGCGCGATGAATTCGCCAAGTACCATCCCGCGGGGAATCTCGGCCGGGTGCTGCTGCTGCGGGTGAAGGATATCATGCGTACCGGCGCCCGCCTGCCGATCGCCGCGGACAGCGTTTCCATCCAGGATGCGATTTTTGCGATGACGCGGGCGAAGAGCGGCAGTATCGCCCTTGTGGCCCCCAAAACCGGCAAACTCACCGGCATTCTCACTGACGGCGATTTTCGCCGGAGCGCGCTCACCGGTCCCGATTTTCTC
The DNA here is from genome assembly GCA_041192325.1 of Verrucomicrobiota bacterium. Taxonomy (GTDB): domain Bacteria; phylum Verrucomicrobiota; class Verrucomicrobiia; order Opitutales; family Opitutaceae; genus ER46. The sequence continues at coordinate 5,736 of JBEENF010000063.1, read as the reverse complement.
CGCCAACCCGTTTCCGCGTTCATGACGCCAAGCCCCAAGGTGATTTCGCAACAGGCCTTGGGGGTGGACGCCCTGCGCATGTTCGAGGCGCACAAAATCGACGATCTTATCGTCATCGATGCGCGCGGCCGGCCCGTGGGATTGATCGACGGGCAGGATCTGCCCAAACTCAAGATCGTGTGAAGCCCCCGATACGCATCGCGATCATCGGGATGGGCGGTTTTGCAGGTTCACATCACCATACGGTGGCGCGGCTTGAGGAGCGGAATGAAGTACGGCTGATCTGCGCCTGCGATCCCAACCTCGGCGCGTTTGCGAAAGAGCAGGAAATCTGGGGCTTCCGGGCTCGCGGCGTCCAAGTCTTTTCTGAGTACCACGCCATGCTCGAGGCGTGTCATGCCAGCCTCGACTTAGTCGTTCTCCCCACTCCCATCCAACTGCACGCCCCGATGCATGCCGCCGCCACGGCCTTTGGCCTTCCCACGTATGTGGAGAAGCCGCCCACCCTGGATTATGCGGAATTGGAACAGATGATCGAAAACGACCTCCGCGCCCGCAAGGCCTCGCTGGTCGGATTCAACTTCATCATCGAAAAATCCCGCCTCTCCTTGAAGCAGCGGCTTCTTTCGGGCGAATTCGGCGCAATTCGCGGCGCCACCCTCAGCGCCCGGTGGCCGCGACCGGCGAGTTACTTCACTCGCAACCAATGGGCGGGCCGTCTCCTGATCGACGATCAGGTCGTGCTCGACTCCTGTTTTGGCAATGCCATGGCGCACTTCGTCCACAACCTGCTCTTTTGGACCGGTGGACCTGAACTTTTCAGCTGGTCGCAAATCGCCGCCGTTCGGGCTGAACTCTACCGGGCGCACGCGATTGAAGGGGCGGACACATTTTTCGTCGAGACGGACACCACGACGGGCGTAACGCTGCGTTTCGCCCTTTCACACGCATGCGCCGGACCGAGCACTCACTGCGAAATGGTGCTCTGCGATCACGCCGTTTTGCGCTACACCGTTGGTCGGCACATCGAAGTCCGCTGGAATGATGGACGCGTGGAACGCATCGAGCTGGAAGCCTTCGACCCGCTCGCCGAAAACCACACGGAGTACTACCGCTACCTGCGCGGGGAAACGCCTCGGCCGGCAACAACGCTCGCCGACTCACGACCGTTCGTAGCCCTGAACGACCTCGCTCATATTTCCAGCGGCACGATCACCACACTGCCGCCGGAACGACTCATTCGGATGCGAGACGAGAAGGACCAGCAAGACTATGTCGAGATCGCGAGACTCTCGGCCGCCGAGGATAATTTTCTGGCGCGCGGTATTTGGCCCGGCTCAAGCGGCTGGCGACAAAGCCCGGCGGAAGTGGTCACCCCGGGCGACCTGCATCGTTTTCGTGCCACCGTACGGGCCATGGCCGCCCAGGCCTCGCGTCCGTAGGAATGGCGCCGAGCCTCGACCAGGGATCGGCGCGCACTCCTTTACACCTTCCAGAAAAGCCTAAATCTCCTCCCCATGCCCACGCCGCCTTTTGTGTATCAAGATCCGTTGCCACTCGGCGCGGATGACACGGAATATCGCCTCCTCTCCTCCGAAGGGGTGAGCACGACGACCTTTGAAGGTGTGCCCATTCTCAAGGTCGCGCCGGAGGCGCTTGCTTTCCTGGCGCAACGCGCTTTCCACGACACCTCGTTCATGCTGCGAAAGCGGCATCTCCAGCAGGTGGCGGCCATTCTCGATGATCCCGAGTCGTCCAAAAACGACCGCTATGTCGCGCTTACCCTGCTGAAGAATGCGGAGATCGCCGCGGGCGGTATCCTGCCGATGTGTCAGGACACGGGAACCGCCGCGGTTTTTGCCAAGAAGGGACAGCAGGTCTGGACCGGCGCCAACGATGCCGAGTGGATTTCCAAGGGAATCTACGAATGTTTTACCCGGGAGAATTTGCGCTATTCCCAGACCGCGCCGCTGGACCTGTGGAAGGAAGTGAACACCGGCACGAATCTGCCGGCGCAGATCGATGTGCACGCCACGGAAGGCGCGAAATACGAATTCCTCTTTGTCGCCAAGGGCGGTGGTTCGGCGAACAAGATGTTTCTGTTTCAGGAAACCAAGGCGCTGCTGAACCAAAAGAGCTTTGAAAAATTCGTCGCCGACAAGCTTCCGCTGCTGGGCACGAGCGCCTGCCCGCCGTATCATCTCGTCTTCGTGATTGGCGGCACGAGCGCTGAAGCGTGCATGAAGACGCTCAAGCTCGCGTCAGCCAAATATCTCGATGCGCTGCCCACCACCGGCAATGAGCATGGCCGCGCGTTTCGCGATACGGGCATGGAAACCACGGTGCTGGAAATTGCCCGCTCCACTGGGATCGGGGCGCAGTTCGGCGGAAAGTATTTCGCGCTCGATGTGCGGGTCATTCGGCTCCCCCGGCACGGCGCCAGCTGCCCCGTCGCCATGGGTGTGTCCTGCAGCGCCGATCGCAATATCCGCGCCAAGATCACCTCCGAGGGCCTATTCCTCGAGCAAATGGAAACGAATCCCGGCCAGTTCATTCCAGCGGCGTTGCGCACGTGGAAGGATGATTCCATTGTTCGCATCGATCTCAACCGGCCGATGAAAGACATCCTCGCCGAACTGTCCCGGCACCCGGTGACCACCCGCGTCTCGTTGAGCGGCTCCTTGATTGTGGCCCGTGACATTGCGCACGCCCGTTTGAAGGAACGCATCGATGCCGGCCAGGGGCTGCCGCAGTATCTGAAGGATCACCCCGTTTATTACGCCGGCCCGGCCAAGACGCCCACCGGCTATGCTTCGGGCTCGTTTGGACCCACCACCGCCGGCCGCATGGACAGCTATGTCGATTTGTTTCAAGCCAACGGCGGTTCCCTCATCATGCTCGCGAAGGGCAACCGCAGCGCCCAAGTGACCAATGCGTGCAAAAAACACGGTGGTTTTTACCTCGGCAGCATCGGGGGGCCAGCCGCGATCCTCGCGAAGGAGAACATCAAACATGTCGAAGTGCTGGAATATCCGGAACTCGGCATGGAGGCGGTCTGGAAAATCCACGTCGAAGACTTTCCGGCCTTCATCCTCGTGGACGACAAGGGCAACGATTTCTTTGCCAGCGGATGTGGCGCTTGTCTGCCCGCCAAAAATTAGCGCGCAGCCGGCGGGCACCGCCACGTTTCTCTGCTCCCACCTGCGTTACTCGCCCATGACGGTCACCACCAGGCGCCGCGTGTGCTGCGCCTCACGGTGTTCCCACAGATAGATGCCCTGCCAGGCGCCGAGCAACATGCGCCCGGCGGCAAATGGAATCGTTTCGCTGGTGCGGGTCAGCGCCATCTTGATGTGGCTTGGCATGTCATCCGGCCCCTCCTGGATGTGTTTGAATTCGCGCGTGTCCCCAGGCACGAGACGGTCCAGCTTTCCAGATCTCGACGGGCCGACGGGTCCGCGTTTTCCATGATGACCAGACTGCAACTGGTGTGCTGGCAGAATACGCTCACAATACCTTTCGCGAGCTTGCTGCGCGTCAGCTCGCGCGCGACCAATTCGGTGACTTCATGGGTTCCGCGCCCCGCGGGCGCTACGGTGATCGTGGTTTGATGCAAAGTCATAAGCACGCGGAGTGATCAACCGGCGGAAACACCGCCGGCGGGCGCAGGGGGCCGGGTCATCGCCATGGGATCGAGCGCCCGGTCCAGCGCCCCGGGCTCCATCAACCGTCGTTCGAGCACGATTTCGCGCAACGTCCGGCCCGTGGCCAGCGCCTCCTTCGCCACCGCCGCCGAAACATCGTATCCAAGATGAGAATTCAAAGCCGTGACCAGCATCAGTGATCGGTCCACGAGCTCGCGCGCGCGCTCCGCGTCGGCCGCCAGGCCGGCCACGCATTTTTCGGTGAACGCTGCCACCGCGTTCGCCAGGCAATGAATTGACTCGTGCAGGCAATGCGCCAGCAGCGGCAGCGTGGCATTCAGTTCAAAATGCCCCTCGCGCCCGCAAAGCACCGCGGTTTGGCACAAGCCGTGGGTATAAAGACAGACCTGCACCAGCATCTCGCTCATTACCGGATTAACTTTGCCCGGCATGATGGAGGATCCCGGTTGCGTTGCCGGCAGCCTTAACTCCGCCAAGCCGGCGCGAGGGCCGGAGCCAAGCAGGCGAATGTCATTGGCAATCTTGGTGAGGCTTACGGCCACCGTCGCCAGCTGCCCCGCGACGTCCACACAATCGTCCCGGGCGGCCTGCGCCTCGAAGTGGTTTGCTGCTTCTCGAAAGCCGAGGCCCGTTTCCGCGCTGAGGATTTCACAGACCCGGCCCGCAAAGCGTGGGTCGCAGTTGAGTCCCGTTCCCACGGCGGTGCCTCCGACCGCCAGTTCCCCCAGAGTCGCAATGGCTCGCCGGACGCGTTCCGACGCTTTCCGCGCCTGGGCCGCATAACCGGAAAACTCCTGGCCCAACGTCAGCGGCGTTGCATCCATCAGATGTGTCCGGCCGATCTTGACCACGGACGAAAACTCTCCGGATTTTTTTTCCAAGGCGTGGACCAAAGCGCCCAGCGCCGGAGCCAGCCGGGTATGCAGCGCGACGGCCACGCTGACGTGCAGCACCGTCGGAATGATGTCGTTCGACGACTGGCTGAGATTGACGTGGTCGTTGGGATGCACGGGACGCCGCGACCCCAGCGGCTCGCCTGCCATTTGACTCGCCCGGTTGGCGATCACTTCGTTCGCGTTCATGTTCGTCGAAGTGCCCGAGCCGGTTTGGAATACGTCCAGTGGGAAATGCGCCGTTAACTTGCCGTCCGCAATTTCTCGCGCGGCCCGCTGGATCAGGTTCGCCAAGGGCGCCGGCAGCAGACCCAACTCCTGGTTGACGAGCGCGCACGCGAACTTGACGAGACCAAGGCAGCGAATGAAAGGCTCCGGCAAGCGGCGGCCGCTGATGGGAAAGTTTATCACGGCGCGCTGGGTACTCGCGCCATAAAGGGCCTCCAACGGCACCGGCAATTCACCCATCGAATCCTTTTCCAAACGCATGGGAGACCATGGTCGGCCGTGACTGAAAAGCAAAAAACCCCGCCATTGCGGGGCTTCGAAAACAACCTTTATTGTCCTTAAAACTTTACCGAAAAGCTATCGCCCTTCGCGCTCAAACGGCGCGCCGCATCGTAAAGTTGCTCGCCGGAAATTCGGCTGGCGACCCGCTCCGTGCGGGGGGAACTGTCGTTTGACATTACCACCATGGCCGACAACAGGCGCGCACTACGCACTTGGGCCGGAGTTGTCATCTGCTGCAAGGGCTCAACCGGGGTCACTCGGACAGGCAAGGCGCGAGCCTCAAAACCGCGGGAAGGAGCCAGCAAACCCCGCATCACCGCGGGCGCGGCGGCTTGCGCAACGGCGAGATTGGCTGCAATGGCACGGGCCGAAGGCGTGAGCTCCTCGGGCGGCAGAGCGCTGGCTTTTTGGACGGGCAACGTAAGCGAGGAATCCACGGCCAAAGCTGTCGGCTCGGCGGCGTCAATCACTCCCGCCTCGACCGCCCCGGCTTGGTCCCCCGAAGCGCTCGACACCGGAGTAGTCAAAACAACGGTAGCACGGGTTGCCGCGTCCGAAAAGCCGGGAAGGATCTCTCCTTGGGTGTGAGCGGTTACGCCGCTGCGGCCGATGCCGTACTCGATCCGGTATTCCCTCACCACCACAAAGGTTAACGCAAAAATGGCGGT
>JBEENF010000062.1:0-12625 GCA_041192325.1 Verrucomicrobiota bacterium | reverse complement strand
CCGGGTACTGGATGCGTTTCCACGGCCCGACCTCAATGGCAGAGCTAATTGCGCCTACATTGGCGCCGTTGGCCTGATAGGTCTCGTAGTTGAAGGCCCACTTGTAACCACTTTCCGCGCCGGCGACCGCGCTGGCCATGCCCCATGGGGCATTGCCGCGACCGTCTCCGACGTCGATCGTAGGGCCGGTGCCCAGACCGAACGCCCGGAGTTGCCAGGAGTCCCACTTCGTCATCGCGCCGAGGACGTTGCTCCCGGCGATATTCGCCGCATCCCACTCACCCACGATATCGCCCGAATCGTTCGTCAGCGCCGCCGCGCCCCCGACCGCAGCCGCGCCGAAACTGTTGAAGGCCGTGGTCGGGGACGTCGAATAGAAGATGCCGGTATCGGCGTAAACGCCGGCGATGGTGCCGCGGGCGATGCCACCCGCAGTAACCGGAGCCTCGTTGACCCCCAAAATGTTGGCGGAGGGGTAACTGAACCCCGTCAAGCCGGATGCTGCCTTGGCGCCAGCCGACCCTGCGCCGACCGCGATCGGCGACTGGCCGTTCATGGGAATCGGAATAAATCCGCGCGGATCACTGGCGCTGGGTTTCACATAGGCAACATCAGTCACAGCCACTCCCGGCGGCACGTAGAAGGTCTGATACCCGCCCACTCCGGTGACCGTTCCCGGACCGGGAGTGGTCTTCATCACGACCCAAAACTCGTCGCTATTCTGCAGCAGTGCCTGGTTAGCGGTGGAGCGGGACGCCATCACACTGAGAAAGTCCTTCGAGTACCTGAGGCCCGTGGCCCGGGTGTCGAGATTATGGGCCATCAGCCCAACGGGCAGCAAGGCGGTGGCAAAAAGCAGACTGAGGAAGGCTTGCAACCTTCGCACCCCGAGGGAGCCAAAATGACGAACAAAGGACTGCATGGTGAGAATATAAATTGGATATTTAAGCAATAAAGCTGCAGGAAATTCCCGTTTAACGCTGATTAAATAAGGGAAAAATAATTTATATAATTCGTTATAAACACTCCGCCTTTCGTCCTTTATCCACCCCTGAACGTGGGGAAGTGACTACGGCAAGGCGCGGGCGCCGGGCTACTGACGAGGGCTTTTAGATAATCGCCACCGCATAGCTTATGAGCTATGAACCCTCGAGGACCCCGAAAATATGGCGGAGCCGGTTGTTATTATCGGAGATGACGATGCAGCAAATAGCATAGGGACAACAGAGCGTTACCCTATAGCGTTTTCTTGGGTAATTAATACTGCTCCACTCAGCTGCGTAGTTATACTCGCATGGTTCGCCCGTATAGATCGGCACGCCGCTGCATTTTTTGTCTCGCCGCGATCACCCGCGCGCGGAGACCGAAGAAAAATCTCCTGGGTGAGGCGAACGTCGGCCCATCCAGGCGCCCCGCGCCAAACGGGCGGCGCGCCGGTAGCGCCGGCCACAAAGCCGAACGTTCAGCTGTAAGCAACCGCGGGTACCGGGCTACCCGCCATGACGGTCTCTTCCGGGGCGGCGCTCCGGGACAGGGAAATCAAACCCTGCTCCAACGCCAGCAGGGTCAGCCCGGCCACGGAATGCACCCCCGTGCGATCCATGATTCGGCGGCGGTGATTTTCGATCGTATAGGTACTCAGGCCCAGCACTGCGGCAATTTCCTTCGAGCTCTTGCCTTGGGCAATGCCGGCCAGGACGTCGCGTTCGCGCATGCTCAACAGCTTGTCGTCGCGGGTGCCGGGGAGGTCGGATAGGATATCCTGGATCATGCGCCGAGTTCCCATGCCGTAGAAAAAATGGCTGGCCGCCACCTGACGAATCCCCTCGATCAATTCTTCCAATGGCGCGGTCTTCGAAACAAAGCCGCGGGCTCCGCCCGCAAAGGCGCGCCGCAGCGCAACGGGATTGGTGACCCCGGAGAACATCAGCACCCGGCTTTCAGGGGACGCCTTGAGCAACGCAGCGACGGCTTCTGGCCCTTGCCGCCCCGGCAGCGCCGCATCCAGCAATATAAGGGTCGGTCTGTACTCACGGCAGAGCTCGATTGCGCTCTCTGCGTCGGAGGCGACCGCCACCACCTCAAATTCGTGCAACGCGGCAAGGGCGTTCACCACGAGATTACGAACCATAAGGTGATCGTCGACGACGATGATGCGAATCAGGCCAGCCTTCTTGGCTGCAGTTGTCATGAGCGGCAACTTGTCAGTCAGTTGCCGTCAATCAAATCGGAGAGCTTCCAATACCCGGGTATTTACACTGATGCAGCAGGAAGCCCCGACGGAAGTCTTCACCCCGTCTGGGTCGCGCTTTTTTCTCCGGCGCGGAAGAGCGGGCGGATCGAGGTGTCCGCCCTGCCCTGTGATCAACGAGCCGGTTTTTTCCGGGAGGCGAACTCCAAGGCGAGGCCACCCACCACCGAGCGCGTGGCATCGAAACGAGCGTAGCGGTTGCCGCTGGCGAGAGTCATTTCCGAACCCCGCAGGAAATCGCCCCAAACGAGCACGGCCCAGCGCTCGTTGACCACCCGCCGCGCGCGCGCGCCGAGGAAATAGCCGACCTGCGAGCTGCGACCCGAGGCAGACGCCGTCGTCGCGGCGCTCGCCACGAAACCACCTCCGCTCAAGCGCTCCTCCATTTGGAAGCTGGCTTTGGTGTTGAGAAAAGCCAGCCCGCCACGCGCCATCACCGACCAGCGTTCACTTTCGCTTTCCGGCGCGCGCCGGGTCGCTGGAAGCAATTCCAGCCACGGTCCGACGCGAATGAGTGACGTGCGGCCTTGGAAAGAGCGACTGCCGTTTACGCTGCCCAGCACCGGTCCCGTCGTGCGCGTCGGCACGTCGCCGATGCGTTGATCGCCCGGCAGCGGCGAAAACCGACCCGAGTACGGCGCCCGCTGCGGCACGACTCCGCCCAGCGCGTAGGTGTCGGTCAGAAGGGACAGATTCGCGGTGATGGCGCCGGTGGAAGCCTGCTTGAAGCGGGTGTAGTTATACCCCACCTCAATGCCCCAATCCCGCCGCGTGTTGTCGTTCGCCAGCGAGTAGCGCAGGGCCGCGTCAAAGCCCGGCCGCAGGGCCGGCCGGTAAACAGGCGAGTAGTCGCCCGCCGCCTGCAGTTGATTCAACGACAGGGTCCCGGCCCGCAGGTCCACCTGGTTGTCGCTTGTGAAACCGAAGTAACCCGTGCGGCTCGCCAGCAGGCCGCCCGGGCCGTCACCCAAATTGCCCGAGGCATCGACGCGATTATAGCCGTTGTCGTAAATGCGGTCGGTCTTCGCCGCGGTGGACGGACCGGCCCCGGCCGTGGCCCCGTATTTAATCGAGGTGTTAAACCACAGGCTCGGGCCCGCTTCGATTCGCCAGCGGGAGCGCTTTTCGCCCGCCGGCGCGTCTGCGGCCGACAAGCCAGCCACCACGCTGACGAAGAGAAACGCGGCGGTAATGCGCGACAGCGGAGATGATAAAGGGTTCATGAGTTGGGTGTGAAGTTGGAAACGATCAGTCGATCAGGTAGGCCTCGACGAGGGCTTCGCCCGACGCGGCGCCCTTGCCCTGTGCCACGAGCGTGTACACCCCGGGCTTCAGCCGCAGCACGATGACCGAGTCCTTGGAGCCGTTGGGTAGCTCAAAGGCGCCGACCCGGCGGAAGAGGGACTCGGAAACAATGGTCGATTGTGCCGCGGCCCAATCGTCATTCGTCGCGAGCGGCGTCGCGCTGTCGCTGGCATACAAAGAGAGGACCGGGTCCAGCAGCGGATTGGCCACACCGTAGGTGGAGAGCGTGGGACCGACGACCCGCGCCAGCAGGCGACAGGTCGTGTCACCCGTAATCACCAGCCCGGCAATGATCACGCCATCGCCCCCCGTGATCTTCGCGCGGGACGAAACATTGGTGATGCGATTGGAGCCATCATAGGCGGAAGCCGCATCGTAAACTTCTGTCAGCGCGATGCCGGTTCGACCGCTAAGGTTCGACGTGTGGAGGGTGTACGTTTCGGCCAGCAGCCGGCGCACAACCGCCGCATCCCGGGAACTTTCCGGCAGCGCAAATGCGCCCACGGCGCTGCTCACGGCGCGCGTTTGGGCGGAAGTGACATCCAGATTCCACTGATCGTTTTCGGCGAGAATCGTGCTACCGCGGTAAAGTTTCAACGCCGTGTCCTGCACTGCCGTCGTCACGCCATAGTTGCGCAAGGCATCGCCCACGGCACGCACCAGAACGGAACGACTGCCCGTGCCGGTCATCACAAAACCGGTGATAAGCGGCTGGCCCGACCCGTCGAGCTGCGCCCGCACTGACAAATTCGCTATACGCCCCGGGTTGCCGCTGGCCAGTTTCAACGTCGCCGATTGCGAGTTTGCCGTGGAACGCCCGTCGCTGACCGTGACGTAGTATTGGGCTTCATCCGTGAGCGCAGCCTTGGCGACCGCATAAGTCGCGGCCGTCGCGCCGGCGATCGCCTGACCATCCCGGTACCACTGGTAGGTGTAAGGGCCACCGCTGCCCATAGTGACCCGGAAAGAAGCGGCCGCGCCGATGGCGGGCTGGGCACTTTCGGGGTGCGCCACAAATACCAGCGGCGCCGCCACCCCGTTGGTGGCGACCAGGCGATATTCGCGCGAGGCCGTGGGAGCCGAAAGCGTCTTTGGCCACCCTTCATCAAGCCAATGGATCGTCGTGCCCGTGCCATTTACCGCAACGGGGGAGGTTTGCCAGAGAGCACTCGCGCCGTCCCGATACTGCACCCAGTAGGTGCGGTTGTTCTCCGTCTTAAACTCCAGGTAGGTGCGGTTCTGCGCGCCGACCACGACCCGGTCCACGGGCAGGGTGGCTCCGATGGGCGACGCGACTGGCCCGGCGCTGTTGATCTCCAGAATGACCTGAGGCTCGGTGAAGCGCTGAACATTAGGAGCGAAGTACTCGATGATGAATAGACGGGTTTCCGCGGGTCCCATCGGCCGCTGGTCCTCGATGACCGAGCGCCCATCGCCCAGCGCGCTGCTGCGGGAATAAAGGGTTACACCGGCCGGCAAGACCGGGATGATCAACCGGAACGAGTCGATGATATAAGGCGTCGTATTCGTGATCTGCACTTTCTGCTCGTACAAACTGGTCTGCGGATTCAGCGCGAGCTGGGTCACCAGGTTGAGCTTGGGGTTGTACACCGTGACTTGGATATCAAAGGTCTCCTTCGTGCCATCGCTATACGTCACCTCGACCTTCACGGTCGTGATCTGAACTGAGCCGTCCTGACGGGTCGGAGTGCCGATGCTGAGGCGTCCGTTGCCGCCGTCGCCCAAGATTTGGGCGCTGCGCAGGATCGATCGGTCGAAACTGGTCACTTGCCCGGAAACCACCTGCCGGCCCCCGGAGGCCAGCGAGCCGATTGTGGCGGTGGCGGTGTTGCCGCCCAGGGTCGCAAGTTCAACCGAGAAGGGCGGATCCGTCTTGTCGATATCGGTGTTACCAAGCTCGTCGACAGTCGTGATTGTGATGGCATCGAGCCCAAAGTAGCCCGTGGGCGCCTGATAGATCAGTTTGGCCAGCGCGGCATTCAGCGCTTCAATGGTTCCCCTGAACCGAAGCGACGATTCATTGAAGCCCGAACCCTCCAGCAGAGTCAGCCCCGTCAAGCTGGGCAGCGTCAGGAAGCCGTGTTCCGCACTCAGGGTGACGGTAAGGATCGGGCTGTCCCTATCCGAAACCATAAACGTGGTGCCATCCGGGCCCACTACTTTCGCCGGATCCGATTTGAATTTCATCGGACCACTCGGCAACGCGTTCACTGGCGGGGCGGTGACATTGAGCGTGAACTTGGTGCTGGCGCTCAGCAGCCCGTCCGAGCCGGTGATTGTGATCTCAAAGGGACCCCAAAGCGTCGGAGTGCCCGAAAAGGTCCGGGTGATCGGGTCGAAGCTCAGACCGGGTGGCAACCCGCTGACCGTGTAGGTCAGCGTGGCATTGTCCACATCGGTGAAGGGCGCGATGGTTAGCGGACCAAACGGCCTTCCTGTGACGGCGGTTTGGGGCGCGACCGGCACTGCGACCGGGGCGTCGTCCGCGCCATCGATCACGATGGAGAGGGTCGCCGCGGCGGTGCGATTGAAGCGATCGACAATCGTGTAGTTGAAATTTTCGGTGAGGCTCTGCCCGACGTTGAGCGCCTCCACGGCGGGCAAGGTCTGGTTGACTGCGTAGGTGAAACTACCGTCGGACTTGATCGTGAGACGGCCGTAGCTGCCGGCGATCGTCACATCGGTGGCGGAGACCGAGGTAGTTCCACAGGCCTGCACCGAAATGCTCGTGCCCGAATCGTTCGACAACACGTTCCCGGAGGGATCGCTGCCCGGCGTGCCGTTGTTGACGCCGGACGCTTCCAGCGCCCGCGCCGCGTCGTTCGTGGCCGCCGGCGCGGGTGGCAGTCTCACCAACAAGGTGACCGTGGCAGAGATCGGACCGACGTAATTGGCGCTGGAGGGCGTAAACGTGACCGACAGCGTATAAGTGCCCGGCTCGAGCACGACACCGGCGGCCGGCGAGTAAGTCAGTGTCCCAGGGACGGAACCCACGGCATTCAACTGGGTGCTGCTGAGCGGCGTCCCGAAATCGATCGCGTCCGGATTGTTCCAGGTTATGGTGGGCGTCGCCGGAAGGATCGAGAGCGTCGCGCCGCTATAGGTAAGAGTGTAATTCGTGCCGGCAGTCAGCGTGCCTTGGGTGATGCCATAGCCGCCGACGTCTTCACCCGCAGCACGGCTGAGACCGCCACTGAGGCTGTCGCCCCCTGCGAGTGAACCACTGGTGATTCGGGAGGACAGCGCAGGATCGGTCGTGCCGTAGGTTTTCGACTTCGCATCCGCCGTTACCGTGATCGCGCGTGGGTTGATAACGAAGTTACCAGCGCTTGCTCCGGTCAAGGTGGTGTAATTGGCGGTGTCGGTCGGCACAAAGTCCGCCGTGACCGCATACGTGCCAGCATTGGTGGGCGCGGTTGATGAACCACCGTATTTTACATTGCTTACCACTCCCGCCACCGAACCGCTCACCGTCGCCGCCTGCGCCGCACCATTGTACGTCTGCGGTGAATTGGTTACGGATAACGTTGGAATCGCTTTGACGGTAATTGTCAGCGTCGCCGTATCAGTGTTGGCTGCGGCCGGGGCGTCCGATACCGTGTAAGTGATGACGGGAAACGCGCCACTAAAGCCCGCGAGGGGTGCGAGGACATAGGATCCATCAGCATTTAGCGTAAAAGTTCCCTTGCCGGTGACTGTCGCCGCGGCGGTCGCCGGAGGCCCGCCGGCCAAGGTGTAGGTCGTGAGGTCCCCGGCGACGACAAACTGGGTGACTTTCAGGGTGTGGCTCGACGAATCCACATCGTTTGACAGAACCCCGTTGGCGGCCGTCACCGTCAAAGTCACACCCTTATCCGTCGCGTTAACGTCATCTGCAGCAATTACGGAATCGACACCCGCTTGAAGATCTAGAACTGCGTTCAGCGCCTTGCCGATCGGGTCCGAGCTGGAGGTAACAGTCGTAAGGCCAGCAAAATACGCCCCATCCACACTGCAGACGTAAGCTTCCGCAGCGCTGACATAGGCATAGAAACCCTTAACCGAATTCCCGACCTTGATTGGGCGGCACGCAGTTACGGTACCGGTGGCGCCACCGGCCCACGCGATCACCCCAAATACGTCATTAGCCGTATCAAAACGCGTGGCCCCACCATTCTGAGTGAAGGTCACGGCAGTGCTTGAGATCGGCGTAATATCCACGGATTGAGTTGAGAGCGCCAAAGCGCCACCACCGGTCTTTACCGCCGAATAAACCGTCACTACATTGATGGAGGGCGTGGCCATCGCAATTTGCGTGACGCCGAACAGAAGCGCCACCCCGACGAGGCACGCAAGGAGCGCACGGCTACGGAGAAATGAACCTGTGCGAAGAAAAGAATTAACCGCCATCTGGCAGTTCATTCAGATCTTACATTAAAAATCAACCGCGAATCGGAAATTTCCCTATGGCAAGGTATAACAGGTTTCGCGCTGGGGAAGTCTGGCTAACCTCTTGGCGCGGTAAAATTTGTGCCCGTTGAGTTCGGAAAAAGTGGTTCAGTGGGTCGGTAGATTGGTATGTAAAATTTTGGTGATCAGGGTTTAACGGGCAAAGCAGAGGGGTAACGGGAAATCAGTCAGCCTCGCTGCCGTTTCGGGCGGCGTTGCGAGCAGGAGCGGGTTTCTGCAGTTCGCTGCCCTCGATCGAATCCTCGCGCGGGCAGGGAAGCCCTGTTTGTAGGTGGGGCGCGCGTTAAAGTTTAACATTGGCACTTAGCGGTTGGAGGAAACAAAGGCCGGTTTGGACCCGTCAGGTTTAAAGCAGAAAGTATTGTGAAGTTAACGGCGCCAGCCGTGCTCCACCTGGCCAATTTGCATCAAGTCGCGGGGCCGTCCCCAGCCGAACTGCTTCCGGCGGCGCCAAAGGACCAAACCGGTCGTCAGGCCCACAAAAATGGCACCGTAGGTCGAGGGCTCGGGCACCGGCGTGATTTCCAAATTGTATTGCCGCCATTGAGTCGCGTCGCCGGAGAAGCCAGCGAAGACGATCTGATTCTGCGGATCCTCCCCGGCAACGTTGAAGAGCACCGTATTACTTCCGCTGGTGAAGCTGTTCTCGACGATAAAGAAGCTCCGATATTCCACCCAGTTGCTAATCGACAGAATGAGCGTCGAATCGATGATCAAGTGATTCGCCCGCAGGGTCCAGGCTCCGCTGTCAAAATCGAGCACCGAGCTACCGGTGATGTGAAGGGTGTCGACCGTGACATTGTTATTTAGGCGGAGGGTACCGCCCGCCAGAGTAAGATCGCCGATAAAGCTCACCGCACTGCTAAACGTCAGCGTGCCAGTCCCTTCCTTCACGAGCTGGCCGCCGCCGAGGATAGATCCGCCAAACGTCGAGGAAGCATTGTTGCCCCCCAACGTCAGCACGCTGTTGGCCGTCGAGAGATCGATAAGTCCGGCGCCGCCGATCGTGCCGATCGCCTGGTTGAACCCGGCGAGCGCAAACTTGCCGTCGGCAGCAAGGGTCACGGCCGCCGTAGTGGAAAACTGATTACTGGCTCCAAGCTGCAGCACCGCGGAGCTGGCGGCGCCCACGCCGTCACCGACGGTGATGGCACTTGAACCCACCGCGTTGACGCTCGCGGTCTTGTTCAGGAGGAGGGTGCCGTTGTTGATCGTGGTGGCGCCCGTAAAGGTATTCGCGTCGGAACCCGATAGTTGCAAGGTGCCCGCGCCGTCCTTGGTCAGGGTGCCGGCGACGGTGCCGATGATGCTCGCGATGGAAGTGTTGCCGGCGCCGCCAACGGTAAGACCATAGCCAGAGCCGGTGATCGTGCCGGCGTTGCTCAGAGTTAGCGTGTCCGCATCCGAGTTGATCCGCGTGGCTGAACCCAACGTCAGCAAACCGCCGTAGGTGTTCGTGCCGGAAATATTGCGCAGTGCTCCGTCGGAAGCGATCCCCGTGCCATTCAACGTCAGCGCTTCGTCACCCACCGTGATGCCACCTTGGATTTGCAAGGCGGCGCCACTGGTGACGCTCGTTCCGTTCGCGGTGGTGCCCAGCGCCGTGGCATTTCGAATGTTCAGCACGCCCGCCGAGACGGTGGTCGCACCCGTATACGTGTTCGCGCCGGTCAGTGTCAGCGTGCCCGCGCCGTCCTTGGTCAGGGTACCGGCGCCGGTACCGATGATGCTCGCGATCGAAGTGTTGCCGGCGCCGCCGACGGTCAAATCGAAGCCAGAGCCGGTAATCGTGCCGGCGTTGCTCAGAGTTAGCGTATCCGCATCCGAGTTGATGCGGGTGGCTGAACCCAACGTCAGCAAACCGCCGTAGGTGTTCGCGCCGGAAATATTGCGCAGCGCCCCATCAGAGCTAACCCCCGTGCCATTCAAGGTCAGCGCTTCGGCTCCCACCGTTATGCCCCCTTGGATTTGCAAGGCCGCGCCACTGGTGACGCTCGTTCCGCCCGCGGTCGTGCCGAGCGCGGTGTTATCCTGGATGTTTAGCACTCCGGCGCTGACCGTCGTGGTTCCGGTGTAGGTGTTGGCGCCAGATAGTACGAGGGTGCCCGATCCCGCCTTCGTCAGCCCAAACCCGTCGGATATGACCGCCGAAACCGTGAGGTCCGCCGCCGCATTGCTCGAATTACCGATCGTAAACGTCCGGTCAGCGCCCAACTCCAGCTTGCCCGAAAGCGTCGCGCCCAGAGGATTGTTCGTAGCGTCGTAAGTAACGTTGCCACCGAGGGTGAGCTTGCCCGCGCCCATCTGCACCGTGTTGGTGGAGGTGCTCGTGCCGCCCGAACCGCCGAAGGTCAGGGAGCCAATGGTAACATCATAGCCATCGAGATCGAGGGTGGCGGTGGATGAGGCCGTGGTCGCGTTGACCGTCACGGCCGAACCGCTGCCGAAAACCGTGGCGCTGGCTCCGGCCTTGAGGGTGCCCAGGTTCACGGTCGTGGCACCGGTGTAGGTGTTGGCGCCGGAAAGCAGCAGGGTGCCCGCTCCCGCCTTCGTCACCCCAAACGTGCTGCCGGATATGATCGCCGAAACCGTGAGGTCCGCCGCGGCATTGCTCGAATCACCAATCGTAAACGTTCGCGTGGCGCCCAAGGCCAGCTTGCCCGAAAGCGTGGAGCCATTCGGATTGTTGGTCGCGTCGTAGGTGACGTTGCCGCCGAGGGTGAGCGTGCCCGCACCCGTCTGCACATTACTGGTGGAGGTGCTCGTGCCGGTCGAACCGCCGAAGGTCAGCGAGCCAATGGTAACGCTATTGCCATCGAGATCGAGGGTGGCGGTTGTTCCGCCCGTGGTGGCGTTGACCGTCACCGCCGAACCGTTGCCGAACACCGCGGCGCTGGCTCCGGCCTTGAGGGTGCCCGCGTTCACGGTGGTCGCACCCGTATACGTGTTCGTCCCGGTCAAAGTTAGCGTGCCCGCGCCGTCCTTGGTTACGGTGCCGGCCCCCGTGCCGATGATACTCGCGATCGAAGTGTTGCCGGCGCCGCCAACGGTCAGACCATAGCCAGAGCCGAGGATCGTGCCGGCGTTGCTCAGAGTTAGCGAGTCCGCATCCGAGTTGATGCGGGTGGCTGAACCCAACGTCAGCAAACCGCCGTAGGTGTTCGTGCCGGAAATATTGCGCAGCGCCCCATCGGAGCTGATCCCCGTGCCATTCAACGTCAGCGCTTCGGCTCCCACCGTGATACCGCCTTGGATTTGCAAGGCGGCGCCACTGGTGACGCTCGTTCCGTTCGCGGTCGTGCCCAGCGCCGTGGCATTTCGAATGTTCAGCACGCCCGCCGAAACGGTGGTCGCACCCGTATACGTGTTCGCGCCGGTCAGTGTCAGCGTGCCCGCGCCGTCCTTGGTCAGGGCACCGGCGACGGTGCCGATGATGCTCGCGATGGACGTGTTGCCGGCGCCGCCAACGGTCAGACCATAGCCAGAGCCGGTGATCGTGCCGACATTACTCAGACTCAGCGTGTCCGCATCCGAGTTGATCCGGGTGGCTGAACCCAACGTCACCAAACCGCCGTAGGTGTTCGTGCCGGAAATATTGCGCAGCGCTCCGTCGGAAGCGATCCCCGTGCCATTCAACGTCAGCGCTTCGTCACCCACCGTGATGCCACCTTGGATTTGCAAGGCGGCGCCACTGGTGACGCTCGTTCCGCCCGCGGTCGTGCCGAGCGCGGTGTTATGCTGGATGTTTAGAGAACCCTGGAAGACCGTCGTGGTTCCGGTGTAGGTGTTGGCCGCGCTCAGGGTGACCGTGCCGGCATTGGATTTGTACAGACTACCCGACCCGCCGATGACGCCGCTGTACAGGGAGTCCCCGACGCCGGTGACCGTAAACTGAGATACTCCCGTGTCGACCGCGCCCCCAAACGTCAGCAGGTAGCTCCCGGAGGAGTTTCGCACCGAGCCATTACCGCTGAGTGTAATCGTGCGGCTGGCACCGAGGTTAAGGTCACCCGTGGTGAAGTATTGCAGCTGGCCGTTGTTGCTCAAGATGATCGACGTCGAACCGCCAAGACTGGAGGACGTATTTATCCTCACGATACCGCCATTGATCGTCGTCGTGCCGGTGTAGGCATTCACGCCGGAAAGAAAAAGCGTGCCCGTGCCGGATTTCGTGAGCCCGCCCGTATTCGAGGCCGCCAAGGCCGAACCGAAAGTGACAGCGTCACCGTTTAAGTTATAGTTTGTATCCACCGAGATTGCGCTCGTGCTGTTCTTGATTCGGCTGGAAATATCGGGTGTGATCCCCGCAGCGAAACGCAGCGTGCCACCGGTAAAGGTCACGTCGCCTGTGCTCCCGAGCGCGCTGCTGTTGCCGAGGGCCAGCGTGCCAGCGCTCAGCGTGGTGGTTCCCGTGTAAGTGTTGGCGCCGGACAAAGTCCAGGTGCCGTCCCCCGATTTGGTCAGACCACCCGTCCCGCTAATTATGCCGGAGATGGAGGAGGTGGTAGAGGTCCCGCTGAGGGTCAGCACGTAGGTGCCGTTGGCGACCGCGGAGGCAATGGTCAGGGTGCCAGCGTCTGACCAAGTTTGCGCGCCGCC
>JBEENF010000061.1:0-12634 GCA_041192325.1 Verrucomicrobiota bacterium | reverse complement strand
CGAGCGAAAGGGGATTTCACGGTCGAAGCGAAGGAATTTCCCGCCGCGCAAAACCAACCCTCGGAGGGAGGAGGGGGAGGGCCATGCCGCTCCCGGTGGAGTTCAGTCGCGCGCCGCATGGGTCCGCATTGGGCTTGGCGGTCGGTCGAGTTTTCTGGTTTCAATCGGGCGATGAAAGTTCTTGGGATCGATATCGGTGGTTCGGCAATCAAGGGCGCGCCCGTTGAAACGAAGACGGGACGGTTGCTCGCGGAGCGTCATCGCATCGCGATGCCGGAGTTGCTCACCCCGGCGGAAATGGGCAAGGCGGCGGCGGAGATCGCCGCGCATTTTCGCTGGAAGGGTCCCATCGGGTTTGGATTTCCAGGCGTCACGCAAGGGACGCGCATCTTCACCTCGGCCAATCTGCATCCGCGGTTCATCGGCCTCGACGGAGGAAAACTTTTTGCCAAGGCGACCGGCCTGCCGGTGGCAGTCACCAATGACGCGGCCGCCGCCGCGATGGCCGAGATGAAATTCGGAGCGGGCCGTAATTTCCCCGGGAAGGTGCTCTTGCTCACGCTGGGAACCGGCGTGGGTTCCGCGCTGGCGTATGACGGGGCCGTCGTGCCCCTCGAGCTCGGACATTTTCCATGGAAGGGCGGGGAGGCGGAAAAATATCTGTCCGCTGCGGTCCGCGACGATAAAGACCTGTCCTGGGAGGAATGGGGCGATCGCCTGAAGGATTTTGTCGCAACGCTCGAGCGGATCATGTGGCCCGAACTCATCATCGTGGGCGGCGGGGTCAGCGCCAAGCACCGCAAGTTCTTCAAGTTCATCAAGCCGCGGGCGCGGCTGGCGCCGGCGGAATTTTTGAATCAGGCGGGGATTGTCGGCGCGGCGCTTTGGGCGGAGGCGCACGCGAAATAATCCCGGGCGGCGTCGCGGCAAGCAGAGCCCCGCGGCCGGGATTTTCTCTCATGCGCCCGGACATCCTCGTCGTGGGGCAGGGGCTGGCGGGAACACTGCTGGCCTGGGAGCTCGAACGCGCGGGCGTTCCGTTTCTCGTCGTCGATCGCGGACATGCGACGGCCGCCACCATGGCTGCGGCCGGTATCATTAATCCGGTGACGGGGCGGCGGCTGGTGAAGAGCTGGCGGGCCGATGTCCTGCTGCCGCAGGCCCGCGCGAAGTATCGCGAGCTGGAGGCGATGCTGGGGATCGAGGTTTGGCGGGATATGCGGGTGCGACGGCTGTTTGCGGACGAGCGCGAACGACAGGTCTTTGCGGCGAAGGACGTCACGGGCGAGCTGGCTCCGTACGCCGTGCAGGCTGATGACGCGGGATTTTGGATCGAGGGCGCCGCGCGAATTGAACTTGCGGTGCTGCTGGGCGCGGCGCGGGAACGCTGGCACAAGCAGGGGAAATTGCGGGTCGCCGCGGTCGAGGCTGCCGCGGAGGCGAAAAATTATCAGATGGTCATCGATTGCACTGGGGTGGCAGGCGCGCGCGAAGGGCGCTTTGCTCACGTGCCGTGGGAGTTCTCCAAAGGGGAGATGCTGGAGCTTTCGGTCACGGGCCTCACTGCCGGCGTGATCTTAAACCGCCGCCACTGGCTTTTGCCGATAAACACCGAGACGGCGTGGGTGGGCGCGACGCACGAGCCGGGACACTTCGACACCATTCCCTCGGACTCAGCAAGGGCGGCACTCGAAGCCAGCGCACGAGCTTTGCTCGCCCGCGGCGTGGAGATTACCGGGCATCGTGCCGGGGTGCGCGTTAATCTGCCGGACAAGCACGCCGTGGCGGGACGCCATCCGGCAAATCCGCGGCTGGGCGTTTGCAACGGGCTTGGCGCCAAAGGGGGGCTCGTTGCGCCGGAACTCGCGCGGCAGTGGGTGTGCCACCTCACTCGCGGCGACCCTTTCGAGGCTGAATTTTCGCCCGCGAGGTTTGCGCGTTAGCGTTGGGCTCCGCCGTGGGACGGAACCGCCGCGGCCCCCTGCCAGTGACCTTCCGTCCATTCCCGCGTCTGCGGGTTGTAGTGTCCACTGACCCATACGGCGCCGATGGACGGGGGAACCGTCCATGCTTCGGGGCGCCATTGCCACTCGTCGTTTTGCCAGGAAAAGTGACCCGGCACCCATGCATGGCGGGCCCCGGGAGACGTCGTCATGGGGTCCAAGGGGTGAATGGGAGGGGCGGTGGGAACGGTCACCGTGCGCGCCGCAGTATTCGCTGTCCAAAACGGATGGGGCGCGGGCGCGGGGCCCGTCGCAGGCTGGGAACCCACGCTGCTGACTGCGGGGCTCGCGCCCAACCCGCTGGCTTCTGAACGCGGACCTACACCGATCACCCGCGGAGTTTCAACGATCGGCTGGGGTCCGATTAAAGGCGTGCCGGGTGAAACGGTTTGCGAACGCGGCGGCGTGGTCGTCGGCGTCGTGCCCACGGGAGCAGAGCCGGCCGCGCCCGCGCGCAGCGTTTGGGGTGGGGTTGCGGCGACGCCCGGCGAGGACGGCGCGGAATTCGCTGCGCCGGTCGGCGAACGATTGTGGGCGTTAATGGCGCCAGGGCTGGGCGTGGAAGGGCTGGTCGCGGGGGCGCTCGCGCCTCTCGCCTGCGATGCTCCCGAGGCGGCTGCTGCACCGCTCGCGGAAGCCGATCCGGCCGAGCTGCCTGCGGCTCCCGCTCCGCCCGCGCCGCCTTGCGCGAGCATGGGAACGATGAGGAGACCACTACACAGGCTGCTGAGCGTCCAAAGTGATTTTGTTTTCATGGCGGGTCGGGAGGGAGGAGTCGCATTTCGTTTCGCTCGATTCCCGGAGCCGGAGTCGGACGGAGCGCCTTACGCGACAGACCCTGCTCCTGCGCGTTTGTTCAAGGTCCGTTGGCGCCCGTCAGCCTTGTTTAGCTGCGCCCGTTGGCGAACGGTGGTTGGCGTGACGGCTCAGATCCCTGCTGGCGCGAGGGAAGGCGAGCGAATTGCATTTCCTGTTCTTGCGCTTTTTACCCGCCTTTGCGGCCATTGCGCCGCTGCATGAGAATCACCGGCCTCGCCATTGTTCCGCCGCCCAGCGCGGCGGATCAGCCCAAAGTCACTCCCGAGTTGCTCGCTTCCGTGCTGGCGCGGTACTCGCGCAGCAACGACGGCCTCGCGGCCATCCTGGAGAAAGTCGATATCCAGAATCCCGACGCGTCGATCGATCGCATTCTCAAGTTTGTCGACTACGGGCACGCCTCGATCGGCGGGCTGACGGGCGGGCTCGCGGTTGCGCTCGACGATGTGTCGATGTGGCTGGCGTATAAGATTTTTGAAATTGCCCAGATGGGGGACGGGCAGGAATCGAGCACGCGTTACATTACCATGGACGCGGCCAACGTGCCGGCCGCCGGAGAACTGGGGATTCCGGACGATTTGGCGCCGCGCTGGCGTGACGTGCTTGCGCGTTCGTTTGCCGCTTATCAGGCCGAATACAGCCGCCTCGACGCACTGGCGACCGCAGAACCGGAACGCGTGCGTTGTCCAGCCGACGCGAAACCCGCGGTGCTGACGCGCCTGCGCAAGAATTATGCGCTCGATCGCGCGCGGTATTTCATTCCGTTCGCCACCCGCACCAATCTGGGACTCGTGCAAAGTTCGCGCATGTGGGCGACGACGGTGAAGCACCTGGATTCGTTGCCGCAACCGGAAGCGCGCGCCGCCGCCAAACTCATTCGCGATGAGTTGCTAAAGCAGTCGCCGCGACTGATGCGGCACAGCAGCGCGGAGGGATCGTTCGTTGAACAGGCGCGGCAGGAACTGGCGCTGTCGCTCGCCCTCGGCCGCGAGCGATTGTCCGCCGCGGCGTTGCCTGACGAAGTTTGGGTGCGGGTGGACCGTGCGACGCCGCCGTGGCTGCCGGAAACGCAATCGGTCGCGGAGGCCCTGCGCCACCGCGCCAATCGTTACGGACAACAAGGCGTGGCGACCCGGCGGATGCGCGTGAGCTTTGCCTGGAACAACATGGCGCTGGCCGAACTGCGCGACCTCAACCGGCACCGGACGGGTAATCGTTACACCCCGCTGATCCAGGCAGGATTTTATTTACCGCCGGAAATTGAGCGCGCGCCGCACGCCGCCTTGCTCGCCGATCAACTGGCGCTGACCCGCGAGCTGATGGAGCGCGGATCGCCCGCGTATCTGTACTCTTTCCTGCTCGGGGCGCAGACGCCGTTCGAACACAGCACGCACGCCGATAAGTTCATCTACGAGGCAGAGCTGCGCACGGGCATGGGCGCACATTTTCGCTATGCGGAGCACCTGAGCGCCGTCCTGCGTGAATTCTTTCAGCAGGTCCCCGAAGCCCGCGGCTGGGTGCTCGAGGGAACGGCAGAACCGGAATAGCATTCCGCCCGCGCCGGCGTTTCCCCGCGACCGAGGCGAGGGCAAAAAATACCCGCCACGCCGCCGGCTCTGGGCCGTCGCGAGGGTCAAATTCCCGGAGCTTGAGTTGGCCCGGGGCTCGACTCAGTGTGCTTCGCTTTTCCCGCCACCCCGCGGTTGCCCATTTTTTTTACCCCTATTGTGACTCAAGCTACCCCGGCGGCTGATCGAAATTCACCCTTGGAGCGGGCGCGGCGGAAGGCGTATTGGCGGCTGCTGCCGCTGCTGTTCCTTTGCTACGTCATCGCCTACGTCGACCGGACGAATGTCTCGATCGCGAAGTTCACGATGATCCGCGAGCTGGAGGGCTTTAACGACGCGGTCATCGGCATTGGTTTCGGGGTGTTCTTCATCGGCTACTTTATCCTGGAGATTCCCGGCTCGCTGATTGTGGAGCGCTGGAGCGCGCGAAAGTGGATATTCCGGATCATGATTTCGTGGGGGATCATGGCTGCGCTGACGGCGTTGGTGAAAACTCCCGCGCAATTTTACGTGGTGCGCTTTTTCCTCGGTCTGGCGGAAGCGGGTTTTTTTCCGGGGGTCATCGTGTACCTGACGCACTGGTTCACGAGCCGCGATCGCGCCCGCGCGCTGGCCTACTTTTTTGTTGCGACGCCCGTGGCACAGATTGTGAGCCCGAAGATCTCCAACGCCCTGTTGAAGATCGGCACGGATGAGACGGTCAACGGCGTGCTGGTGCACCATCCGCGCGTGCTGGGCATGGCGGGCTGGCAGTGGGTGTACGTTGCGTGGGGCATTCCCGCGGTGGTGCTCGGCGTCATCGTGTGGTTCATGCTCACCGACAAACCGGCGCAGGCGAAATGGCTCGCGCCCGACGAACGCGAGGCGTTGGAGCAGTCCCTGGCCGCGGAAAAGGCGGCGCGCAAAGGCGCCGGCCGGCTGACCTTCTGGCAAGGATTGATGAATCCCAAGGTGCTGCTGCTCGCGCTCGCCTATTTCTGCAATGTGACCGCGAACTATGGGTTCGAGTCCTTTCTTCCCAGCATTCTCGAACAGTGGTATTCGTTGAAAATCGACGCCATCACGTGGCTGGTGATTTTGCCTCCGATCGTGGCGTTGTTTGGGCAACTCTTTGTGGCCTGGAGTTCCGATCGCACGAAGGAGCGGCGTTACCACGCAGTCATTCCCGTGATCGTGGCGGCGGTCGCCATGGCGCTGGCGCCGCTGACCCAGGGCAATCTCCTGCTCACGATCATTTGCTTCATGGTGGCATTCGGCGGACTCAAGGCGTACCTGCCCGCGTTTTGGACGCTGCCCAATTTGTTCCTGGCCGAAGCGGCGGCAGCCGCGAGCATCGGGTTTATCAATTCGGTGGGGAATCTGGGTGGCTTTGTGGGGCCGTCGGTTTTGGGCCTCATCAAGCACCACACCGGTTCCTTCGTGAGCGGGATTTATTGCCTATGCGGCATGCTGGTTCTGTCGGCCGTGACTATCTTTATGCTCGGCTTGGGAGAGCGACCAGGCTCGGAACCGCGTGCCGGGAACGATCGGAATGCCACTCGCGGCCCGCGCCAGGATCCCGCCTCAGCTCGCTGACCGGCACATCGCACCCGCTCCCCTCCCGCTCATGCCCCCTTGTAGTCATCCCAGTCGTATTCGGGGGCGACGATGCCGTAGCCGACGAAGACGACGTCAGAGTCCCTGACGTCGACCTGCGGCGTGACGCGGCGGGAAAGGGCAACGTAATCGACGGCGCCGGACGGGGTGAGCGTTTTTCCGCCGACGGTGAAGGACGCCGTGGTCTTTGAAGTAATGCCGACCATCGGCACGTTTTGGACGAACGTGCCGTCGGGGTTGCCGGGCTTCAGCCCAAGGGAGCGGAATTCGCTGACGAGATAGGCGACAGTTTTTTCTTCGCCCGGAGTGGGGGGCACGGCCTTCGAATTCGTCGGAGGCAATTTTTGCGGTGCGGGCCTTTATGCTCGCGGCAGAAATATTGCGCGCGGGGTCGGGGGGGGTCAACTGACCACCCGCGGTCGATGTGCGCCGAGTCGTTGATTCGGCCGTCCACCTGCACCGCGGATTGCAGGCCGGGAAAATCCCAGTCCATGAAGGCCCATCGGCCTGCCGCGGGGATGCTTCAGCGACAAATGGGGTTTTTGCGGTTCACGTTCGGAGCCACTGGCTCTGTCCCTACCTTTCACGTCACGGCCTGTTCTGCGTCAATTTTTACGTGCTCTGGATTCAAACTCCGGCGCCTTACTTTCCCTTGGAAACTATGCTCGAGCCAGCCCGGCTACGACGGCGGACGAGCGGCCGCTTCATTTGTTGCCGGAACCATTCGCGTGTGCCCCACGCATTTAGGTGTTTACGGGGAGCAACTGCGGCCAAGGTCCATAGTTTTAGTTTGCCGTAAACCGGCGCCTGCCAGAGGAATTTGCCGCGTCCCGGCATGAAACGTCTTCTCCGCACTTTTGTCCCCCTTTTTTTGCTGGGGCTCCATGCCGGGCGGGCCGCAAATAGCACCGCGCCGATCGACGTCACGCAACGCAATGCCGAATTCGGGCCCGAGGCCACGATCACCCCGCCGAAGCGCCCGCCCCAGATCGATCATGCGGTGCAAGACCGGCGGTTCGAAAAAAACGTGCTGCCGAAACCAGCGGCCGGCGACATGCCCCGCGCCGCCATTGAGGTCGCGGAGCCGGGGCCCAAGGCTCTGCGCGCCGCGCCGAGCGGTTCGCTGGCGCCACTCCCGCCGAACGTGAGCCCGGAAACACAGCGGGCCGCCTCCCTGCCGGCCAACGTCAAGCAACCCCGGTTGGTCACCCGTTATCAAGATGGACTGGCAGCCGCGCGCGCGGCAAGCCTCGCGCGGTATCCAGAGATGAAGCCGGGGGCCACCTCCGCCAAACTCAACCGATTTGTGTTTCGGAAGAATGTACCCGAGCCCGCGCTGGTCACGCCCGCCGCCGGGTCGGCGGCGGGATCGGGCGGGGCGAAGTGACCGCTTCGCCCATGAACCGCTTTCGTGTTGTTCAGTTCAATATGCAGTTTGGCCAGGTCTGGGATGAGACCTATCCCGACTGCGCGCCGATCAAACTGGAAACAACCCTCGAGGAAATTCGCGCGCTCGACGCCGACATTATCCTGTTGCAGGAAGTCGAACAGGCGCTGCCGGGCGGTGACCAGAAGCAACCGCCGCCGAATTACACGCGGTTGCGCGCCGAGCTGACCGGCTACGACTCGGTTTTTTCCTATCCGAACCCCGATCCGCGTGAGCTGCCCTTCGGGATCGGCCTGGCAATTTTTTCCCGTTCGGCGTTGCGCGATTTTCGGCGAGTCGAGCTGCCGTCGCCGGCGATCGAGTTCGAATTTGGCGACCGGAAAATGACCCCTACCGACCGGTTGTTAATTGGCGCCAAGACGAGTTTTGGCGGCCGTGAAATCCAGCTCTTAAACACGCATCTGCTCGCGTTTTTCATGTTGGGAGCGAGCGGTACGCTTAATCCCCTCCAGCGGTGCCTTGTCGCCGAGCAGCTGGCGGTCTGCTCCGGCCCCACCATCCTCACCGGCGACTTCAATGTGAGCAGACACCACACGCTGGTGAAGCAGTTCGCCGAGCAGGGCTTTGCCACGGTGCAGGACACCGAGTTCACGTGGCGCCGCCGCCCGTTCGTGCTGGATCACATTTTCTACAACTCCCAGCTCAGGCCGGTCGCCCATCGCGTCGTTCCGACGCCGGCGTCCGATCACCACGCGTTGGTGGCGGATTTCGATTTTGCCTGATAATGCGTCGACCGGGGGCGGAGGATTACTTCTTCCGGCGGACGTGATCCTTCTCGGCTTCCTTTTCCTCCTCGAAGCGGGCCTTCTCGCTGGCGAGCTGTTGCTTGATCTTCTCGACGTCCTCGAATTTCTGCGCGGCGAGCGCTTCCTCGACCTGCTTCTTCAGGAAGATTTCCCGCTCCGCCAGTTTGCCCTTATAGACGCGGTCGATCTCCGCGAGGCGTGATTTCTGTTCCGCCGTGAGCGGGTTCGAACCCGCCGGGTCCGATTTGGCGAGCCGTTCCATGGCGAGTTCGTAGGCGCTTTTCATGAGAGCGCAGCGTGAAGGAAATTTTCCAATGTGGAACTCAAGAAATCAGGAAAGAAATCCGGCAAGCAGGACAACGTCAGCCACGCCCGCGACGGTGGCGGTTATTTCGTGATGACACGTGCCGCTTGCTGCACCGGGGTTAGTCGAACTTCATTCCGAAGATCAGGGCCAACGCCACGACCGCGAAGGGCGGCCACCAACCGCCCCGTTCGCGCCGCCAGTGGGCGGCGTAGCCCCCGAACAAGGCCGCCATGAGCAAGGACAATCCCGCCATCCCCGCCCACGCCGGAGCGAAATGCGCGGGCAGGTAGGCGCCAGGTAATTGTACGCTCGTATGCACCAGCCACTCGATGAGCAGCAGGACCATCGCGGCGGCATGATTGCAGAGCGTGGCGCCGGCGCCGAATCCGAGCAGGCCGCAAACGAGGGACGCAAACCCGGCCAGAGTCGCGCCCATGGCGGTGGGTATCAGCACCAGGTTCGCCGCCAAGGCGCCGGGGGTCATCAGCCGAAAAAATTGCACGCCGGTGATCAGCGCCACGAGCGTGGTGGCGACACCGATCGCGACGGTTGTGGATCCCCAGCGCCAGCTTGTATCCACCATGTGGTGCCAGCGACGCCAGGTGGCGGGGGGGAGGTCGCGCCACGCCGGCCACCTCGTCTGCCATGCCTCCCCCAAGGGCAGCCCGAGTACCAGCAGCGCGGAAACAATGCCGTAACTCATGATGAAACTGGCGCTGAACAGCTGCAGCGGCGCCAGGGCCAGCACCAAGGCGGCCGAGGCGATCAGGGCCGCGAGGGGATTGGCCGGCTGCCGCCACACAAAAGCTGCATGCATAAACACCGCCATCACGAAGGCGCGCACGGCCGAGGGCGAGGCGCCGGTGATGTCCACGAATACGCCGAGCAGCAAAGCGCCCGCGACAAAACGCGCCCACCCCGGCAGGCGCAGCAGCGCCAGCAACGCCTGCATCGCGCCGGCGATGACGCCGATGTTGAGGCCGCTGATCGCGAAGAGGTGCATCGTCCCACTTTGCATGAAGAGCGTGCGCTGTTCTTCGCTCAGCTCGTGGGTTTCACCGAGCATCATGGCGCGCAACAGCGCGGTCAGCGTCGGGCGCTTTTCCTCGATCCCCCGACCGAGGATCTCCTTGAACCGGGCCGCGCCGCTGGCGCAAAAGCGATAATACGCGTGCGCGGGTTCGATTTCGGCCAAAATGCGACCGCGCGTGAGACGAAAATTCATGCCCGCATCCGCGAGGAAACTGTCGAAGCTCTCGGTCGGTGGATTGCGGGGGAGCGTGACCAGCACGCCCACCGCCGCAATAACCGCGCTGCGAACCGGCAGCGCCTCACCCGGGCGGCGGTCCAGCGAAAAATAAATCCGTTGGCCCCGGAGCTCCGGCAGGAAATCCGGTGCGCGCACAATGGTGGCCAACCCGCTGGCCTTCTTCCCCTCGCGCGGAGTAAAGACCCGGTCCACGCGCAGCGTGAGGCGCGCTTCCCGCGCCGGCAGGGCATCCCATGCGGGGAGTCGCGCTCGCTGCAACAGGTAGGCTCCTCCGCCCGCAAGAAAAAGGGTGAGCACAATGGCCGGGCGCCAGGCCACGGGAAACCGCCAGCTCGCCACGACCGCAAAAATGCCGGCGGCCAACGCGCCCGCGAGCTGCCACGACACGGGGGCGACCACCCCGATTTTTCCTGCCGCGAGGCCTGCCATCACCGGCAGCACCAGCCAAAGAAGTGGCGCGCGATGGCCTAAGTAGCGGCTGGTCACGGCCTTGTTGTGGCGCCAACGCCCCTGGCTCACGACACTAAAGTCCGCGCCCGTGCGCCTTGGACTCCCGCCGTCACGCTGTTATCCGGGCTTTTGCTTCGCGATTTTTCGTGCTCATTAGTATGCTCACGATGCCTGCCGCGGATCAACCCGACCTCTTTGAGAACGACGTCCCGTCGCCGGATGTTCCCCGGGTCAAGCCGGCCCACCAGCCGCTGGCCGCGCGGATGCGTCCGCGGCGACTCAGCGAAGTTGTCGGGCAGGAACACATTCTGAAGGCGGGCAGCTTGCTGCCGCGCTTGGTGGCGCAAAATCGTTTCGGTTCACTCCTGTTCTACGGCCCGCCCGGGTGCGGCAAGACGAGTATTGCCGAAGCGATCGCGCATGAAACGCAAAGTCGTTTTGTCCGCGTCAACGCGGTCATGTCCAACGTGGCCGAGTTGCGTGAAATCTTGGCTGCGGCGCGCCGGCAGCCGGAAGCCGCCACGATTCTCTTCATCGATGAGTTGCACCGTTTCAACAAGTCGCAGCAGGACCTGCTCCTGCCCGACGTCGAGGAAGGTAACATCCGTTTGATTGGCGCGACGACGCACAATCCGGGGTTTTATGTGAATCCCCCGCTGCTTTCGCGCAGCCACCTGTTTCGACTGGAGCCGCTCGCTCCCGCCGCGATCGTGGGCGTGCTCGAGCAGGCGCTGGCGGATCCGGCGCGCGGACTGGGCGGCCGGGGGGTGACGGCGGCCGGGGGTATTTTGTCGGACCTCGCCACGCTGTGCGACGGGGATTTGCGCCGTGCGCTGAACGCGTTGGAGGTGCTCGTGCTCGGGCTGCCGGAAGCGGCGATGATCACCGCAGCCGAGTTGGAAGTTTTTGCGCGGGAACGACGGATTCGATACGACGCCGACGAGGACGAGCACCACGACACCATTTCCGCGTTCATCAAAAGCTGCCGCGGCAGCGATCCCGATGCGGCGATGTATTGGCTGGCGAAGATGCTCGCCGGCGGCGAGGACCCGCGCTTCGTGGCCCGGCGACTCGTCATTCTTGCGAGCGAAGATGTCGGCTTGGCGGACCCGCAGGCATTGCCCCTTGCCGTGGCGGCGCACCACGCGGTGGATTTCGTGGGTTTGCCGGAGGCCGAACTCACGCTGGCCCATGCCACGCTCTACATTGCGACGGCGCCGAAAAGCAATTCGGCCACGCTCGCCCTGGGCGAAGCGCACCGGGCGCTCAAGGAGCACCCGGTGCAGACGATTCCATCGGCGTTGCGGAGCAAGAGCGGGCAGGCCAACCAGCGGATCGGCCAGGGCAAGGGATACGAATACGCGCACGAGTTCGCGGAAAACATTTCCGGTCAGGACTATTTGGAAAAACCCCTGACGCTCTACACGCCGAAGACGGCCGGCTGGGAGGCGAAAATCGCGGACCGTCTGGCGCGCTGGAAGGCGCTAAAAGCGGATATCCAGCGGGGAGATTAGCGCGAGACAGCACGGAGGGTTCTCCGCCGGGCTAATTGCGCGAACTCCGCACCTCGGTAATCGGCGGGGCGGCTCGCGGCGCGGCGGCGGAATAATCTTCGCCCAGCAAGGCGGCGATGGTGCCGGCGATCTGGCTCTGCGTCACCGTTGCGGAGTCGGCTCTTTCCCCGAGCGCGGGAGTGTCCGGACCCAAAAAAGCCATCCAGATGTTTTCCGCGCCGTTGATCGTGACGCCGTGGCTCTTCCACTCCACCGGCGAGGATCCGCGCCCGTGGTCCGTGGTGATGACGAAGGATGTTTTGCCGGCGTATTCCGGCATCGATTGGGTCAGTTCCCAGAGCCGCCGCACGTAGTCGTCCACGCGATGCGTCGAATCGAGGAGCCAGTCATAACGCCCCTGATGACCCCATTGGTCGGGCTCCAGAAAACTCCACATCATCACCCGGGGACGCGCGTTCCGCAGGTGTTCTACGCCGGCATGAAAAACGAACGAGTCGAACACTTCGGCGGCATTCGTGACGGGCGTCGTTTCCGCGATCAAATCGTTCAGCAACTCCTCCCGGGCGTTGCGCGGCTTCACCGGCAAGGGCTCCCAACCACCCATGACGGGAAATCCGGCCCGCGCGCCGTTGACGATGAAAGGCATGACGTTCCACCCGCTATACACTGCGACTCGTCCCGCAAACGCGGGCTTGCGATGGAGCCATTCGAGCACCGTGACGTTGCGATTGGGAATCTTGGCGTTGCTCCGGATGGTCGGGTCCGACCAACCGGTCAGGAGTTCATTGTATCCGGGATAGGAAAACATTTTCCCATTGGTGACCTGAGCCACGCTGCCCTTGAGCTGATTCCCGAATAGCTGTCCCTGTCGCGCGATCACCTGCCAGAAAAACGGCATCAATGCCTCGCGCCGGGCC
>JBEENF010000060.1:0-12812 GCA_041192325.1 Verrucomicrobiota bacterium | reverse complement strand
ACTTTGCCTCGGTTGCGCCGTTGTGCGCCAAAATCACACCGGTTCCCGGGGGCGTGGGTCCAATGACCGTCGCCATGCTGATGAAGAATACCGTCAAAGCATATCGGGCGAACCCGGCTTTTTCCCGCTGATGGAAAGCATCGAGCGGGGCCGAAGAAATGCGAGCAAGCCTTGCGCCGGCCGGCCGCAGCCATTTACCATGGAAATCCATGTCCGCCCCTTATCTTTTGGTCGTCGATGACGAGTCGACCAACGTTCATTTTTTACAGCGTAAGTTGGAGCGTGAGGGCATCCGGGTGGCCGCCATGGAAAATACAAAGCGCTACCCGGAAGGGTAAAGTGACCACCTCCGGATCCAGTCCCGCTCCGTTATCCTGATTTCCATGCCAAAAATTGCATTCATCGGCGCAGGCAGAATGGCCTCAGCCATTGTCGACGGGCTCATCGCCAGACAAGTCTGCGCACCACCTGACCTCGCCTGTATTGATGGGGGAGACGATACCGGCAAGGCGCTCGCGGCCAGAACGGGCATACGGGTGGCAGGGAGTCTCCGCGATTTGTTGCAGACCGCCGACACCGTTGTCCTGGCCTGCAAGCCGCAACAACTCGCCAAGCTTGATCCCCAGATTGCCCGGCTTACTGAAAATAAACTGATCCTTTCCATTCTTGCCGGCAAACAACTGGCGCGTTTGGGGGACACATTCCCTTTCGCGCGCAACATAGTCAGATCCATGCCGAATACGCCTGGCCAAATTGGCGCCGGCATTACCGTTTGGTCTTCGCGCCACGAACTCGCTCCGACCGACCGTGCGGGGGTGGATGCGATTCTCGGGGCATTGGGTAAAGTCGTTGAGCTTCCTGAAGCACAACTGGACGCGGTTACGGGCCTGAGTGGCAGCGGACCGGCCTATGTGTTCGAGTTTGCCGCAGCCTTGCGGGATGCCGGAGAGGCTGCCGGCCTGCCGCGCGACCGCGCATGGGAACTTGCGCTTGAAACAATTCTGGGCTCAGCGCGTCTCATGGCTCATTCGGGAACGTCCCCGGAAGCGTTACGCGACCAGGTGACGTCGCCGAATGGAACCACGTTCGCCGGACTCAAGCGCATGAGCGCGCGCGATTTTCGAGGAACGATAAAGGAAACGGTCCTCGCCGCCACGGAGCGTTCGAAGGAACTCTCTCAAGAGGGATAGAGCGCCGCTTCCCGGGTTACCAACTCTTAGCATGGACAGCCTAAACGGTCGCATTCTTGTCACGGGGGGCGCTGGCTTTATCGGCAGCGCGCTCATTTGGGCGCTGAACCAACGTGGACACACGGACATTGTCGTCGTCGACCTGTTGGGCTCCGATGAAAAATGGAAGAATTTGCGCCCACTTCGATTCGCCGAATACGTGGAAGGGCCGGATTTTCGCCAAAACCTGGGCCAAAGCGCCACGCGATTTGGGAAATTCTCGGCGGTCTTTCACCTGGGAGCGTGTTCCGCGACCACCGAAAAAAACGCCGGCTACCTGATCGATAATAACTACAACTTCACCAAAGAACTCGCCAACTGGTCCGCGGCGCAGGGAGCCCGCTTCATCTACGCTTCGTCCGCCGCCACCTATGGCGATGGAACCCACGGCATGGAGGATACATCAACCAAATTGGCGGTGCTTCGACCACTCAATATGTATGGGTACTCGAAGCATCTGTTCGATCTTTACGCGCAACGGACGGGCTTGCTCGCGAGTATGGTGGGGTTGAAATATTTTAATGTTTTTGGGCCAAACGAGGATCACAAAGGGGAAATGCGTTCCGTGGTGAACAAGCTCAGCAAGCAGATCATTTCCGGCGACACCACGGTGCGTTTGTTTAAAAGCTATAAGCCGGAATATGCGGACGGCATGCAGAAGCGGGATTTCCTTTACGTGAAAGATGCGGTCGAAATGACGCTGCACTTTGCGACCACCGGCGCCCAAAGCAGCGGTTTATTCAATTTGGGCTCCGGCACTGCGCACAGCTGGCTGGATTTAACGGAGGCAATAGCGAGGAGCTTTTCCGGGGAGAAAAATATTAACGTCGATTTTATCGATATGCCGGATGCGCTCCGGCAACAGTATCAATACTTCACCCTGGCGAACATAGCCAAGCTGCGGGCCACCGGCTACGAAAAACCAATCACCCCTTTAAGAGATGCGGTGATGGATTACGTCAGAAATTACCTCATCCCGTCGAAAAAACTGGGGGAGTAGCAGAGGCCAGGATGTTTTTTCGGACAGCACTCGATCCGTCGATCCGGTGGCCTCTTCCGGCGAATGGCGACTCTTCACTAGGGCCGGGATGTGCCACCCACTCCCTGCGTGCCAACCCCACGGCAGAAGTTCGGACCGGTTACATGCCCTTCGGCTTGATGAAAAGAACCTCCGCGCGGTACATCCATCGCGAGCGCAAGCACACCCGGAACCAGCCCTCACTGTTTCGCGGGTTGACGCGCACCCCCGAACGATCGCCGAATTCCTTCAGATCGTACTGACCCCACGTCTTGCCGAGATCGGGGGAGAAAATGAAACCAGTGTCACAGGGGTTCGCGTTGCCGTATTCCGGGACCACGATCACGCCCTTATCGATGGTCATGACGGCCAGTTCATACTTGGCGTCAAAAATCCGCGTGTGCTTTTTCGGGTCCGCCAAATCGCGCGGGTTGCAACGGAAAATTCCCCGGTCGTACGGTTCATTGGGCGCCTTTGGGCCATTGGCGTCGGCCACCCAATAGACGTTGCCGTCGACGAAATTGATGCCGCCCGACTTGAAGCGTGAATTGGCGTCTGCCGAAACGATCACGCGCCAATCCCAGGCGTCCGCGGTCGCGTTGTATATACCGCGGAGCCAGAGGCACTCCTTGCCGCCGCCTTTCCCACGATCAATGTCGCCGGTGCAGGCGTAGAACGCTTTTTCTGCCGGATTATAAGCCACCGAGTGGACGTGACGGACAAGCACCTTGTTCTTGGGATCACCGAGAAACGCCTCCGGCGGCGTGTCCTTTTCCTGAAATTGGGGATTTTGCCCAAAGGAGTAGGCGATCTTTACCGTCTGCCCCTGATCGGTGGAATAATAAATGTTCACGGGCACGGGACCATGCGCGACATTGCAGTAATTACCCCAGATCATCATTTCCCGACCTTCGACCTGGCAGGTGTGAACGCCGTCAAGCGAGTAGAAGTACGATCCGGGCAGCGCGGGGTTCTTTGGCGTGTGCGGACGATAGTCGCGACCATCGCGGTTTTTAACCATGACCTCGCGATGCGTCGCGAGATTGTCGGTGCTCACGTAGATTCTCGTTCGCGTGGCGAAAACGATATTTCCATTCGCGAGGATGCAACTGAACTCGATGTTTGCGGTGTCGGCAAAATCGGCGCGGTGGGGCCAGGTCTTTCCGTTGTCCTCGGAAAAGAGGATTTTTCCCTGCCCAATGCCAAAGGCTTGGTTGCCGCGCTGGGTATCGATGTAGGGTCCGTCGGTCGGGGCGAGGCGATACCAGAAGAGATCCGTTTCGCCCGCGCGATCGGTCGCGGCGCGCAGCGAGTGCCGCGAAAGGAGGATGCCACCTGCGGTCAGCGCAGAGGTGGACAGGAAACGACGACGGGAGCAGTGGAGCAGCGAGGGGGGATTCACGGGTTAGAGATTTTGCAGGTTTGGGGCGATTCTCGACGTCGAATAGAAGATAACCGATTCGCGACGGAGTCGAACGTTACTGCTTGGGAAGGTCATGGCCGGCACCGCATCCGCGCTGGGTTCGACGGATAAACCCATCGGGCCCAAGTGAGGTCTTCGTCGCGGCTCGCATGCGCAGACAAGTCGGCGGACGACGTATCGTCAATCGGTGGGTTGAGCTTACACGGGCGGCGGCGCAAGCAGCCCGAAAAGGGTTCGACGCGAGGTTCATCCTGGCCCCAAACACGGCCGACCCAAATCTTGGCGTGGGTCGGTAGGTCCAAAAATGGCGGAGAGGGTGGGATTCGAACCCACGGTACCCTTTCGGGCACGCCTGATTTCGAGTCAGGTACGATAGACCACTCTGCCACCTCTCCGACGCAGAACGCGAAAACGTAGGCCGCCGCCCCCAAAACGGAAGCCGAAAATCGGATGTCTTCCATTTGTTTCCAGCGGACTCCCTAGCGCCTTTCGTTACGCAGAATCGCCCGTTGGCAGAAGAGGAAGGCGGGAATCGCGAGAACGAGCGACGCGCCCAAGGGGGAGAAAATTGAACTGCGCCGTTGCCTCGCGCGGGCCGGCTTTGCAACGTGACGCCTTATGTCCGCAGAGAAACCGGCCACGAACGCGCCCAGCGCCTCCCCTGCTCAGACCGATTTTATTCGGGATATCGTCGCGCAGGATCTGGCCACCAAGCGCTGCGCGCAAATCGTGACCCGCTTTCCGCCGGAACCGAATGGCTACCTGCACCTCGGCCACGCCAAGGCGATCTGCATCGATTTCGGCATCGCACTGGAAACCGGCGGCCGCTGCAACCTGCGGTTCGACGACACGAACCCCGTAAAAGAAGACGTGGAATACGTCGATTCGATCACCGCGGATGTGAAATGGCTGATCGCGGGATGGGCGGACCGGGTCATCGGATTCAAGCCCAAGGGCTCCCATCCGGTCGCGCAAACGATCGCGGGTCGTCCCGATTTCTATCGCGCGGCAGTGGGCGAGAGCGATCCGAATTCCGAGCCGTTCTTCACCTCGGACTATTTCGACCAGCTTTACGCCTACGCCGTGGCGCTGATCAAAAAGGGCAAGGCGTACGTCTGCGATCTCAGTCCCGAAGACACGGACAAGTATCGCGGCGCGCCGGACCAAGCGGGCAAAGACAGCCCGTGGCGCAATCGCAGCATTGAGGAAAATCTCGATTTGTTCGCACGCATGCGCGCGGGGGAATTTCCGAATGGCGCACGGTCGCTGCGTACAAAGATCGACATGGCATCGCCCAATGTCTGGCTGCGCGATCCCTTGTTGTATCGGATCCGCCACACCGCGCACCATCACGTCGGCGCAAAGTGGGTCATCTATCCGCTCTACGATTTCGCGCACTGCGTCAGCGATTACCTCGAGGGCGTCACGCACAGTCTCTGCACGGTGGAATACATTCCCCATCGCGCGCTCTACGACTGGATCCTCGAGAGCCTGGACCTGCCGCGCGTGCTCCCGCGGCAGTACGAATTCGCGCCGCTAAAGCTCGGTTACACGGTGATGAGCAAACGAAAGCTCATTCAGCTCGTGCAGGAAAAAATTGTCATGGGTTGGGACGACCCGCGCATGCCCACGCTCCGTGGGCTCGCGCGCCGTGGCGTGCCGGCGAGCGCCATCCGGCGGTTTGTGATTGGCACGGGCGTGACCCGGTTCGACGCCCTCACTGACATCAGCGTTTTGGAGCACGCCGTGCGCGAAGAGCTTAATGCCACCGCGCTCCGCCGGCTCGCCGTCTTGCGCCCCGTCAAGGTGGTGCTGACCAACATTCCGGCCGGAGAAATCCTCGAATGCGAAGCCACGAACAATCCGCAGGATGAAAACCCCACCACCCGAAAACTGGCTCTGACCCGGGACGTTTTCATTGAAGCCGATGATTTTGCTGAAACCCCGCCGCCAAAATATTTCCGCCTGAAACCCGGCGGAGAAGTGCGCCTGAAATATGCGTGCATCATCAAGTGCGACGAAATCGTAAAGGACGCAACCGGCGCGCTGGTGGAACTGCGTTGCACCGCCGATCTCACAACCCGCGCGGGCGGACCGAACGTGGACCGCAAGGTCAAGGGCACCATCCACTGGGTAAGCGCCACCGAGTCGATCGCCGCCGAGGTGCGGCTCTACGACCGTCTGTTCACGCATCCGGAAGCGGGGGCCGAGGAAGATTTCAAACAGCATCTCAACCCGCACTCGCTGGAAGTCGTCACCGCGCGACTGGAACCCTCGCTGGCGCAGGTCGCGCCGGCGCAGCGCGTGCAGTTCGAACGGCTCGGCTATTTCTCCGTTGATCCGAAAGACAACGTGCCGGGGAAACCCGTGTTCAACCGCACGATCACGCTCAAGGACACTTGGGCGAAGCCGCCCGGCGCCAAGTAAGCCCCTGGCCCGTGGACGATTCGCCTTCAGCGCTCAATGCCGCGGAGATTCGGGTGCTCGGCTCGCTCCTGGAGAAGCAGATCGCGACGCCGGACTATTATCCGCTCACGCTCAATGCGCTGACAAACGCCTGCAACCAACTCACCAATCGTGATCCTGTCGTTGCCTATGACGAGAGTGATGTGGTTCGCGCCCTCGACGGCCTGCGCGAAAAGCGCCTTGCCGTCGTTTTCACCGGCGCCGACAGCCGCGTCGCAAAATACAAGCACACGTTTAACGACCGCATCCTGCTGACCCCGGCAGAGACGGCCTTGCTGTGCGTGTTAATGCTCCGCGGTCCGCAAACCCTGGGCGAACTGCGAACCCGGGCGGAGCGACTCGTCCCCGCCCCCTTTGCGGGCACCGCCGAGGTTGAGGAAGTGCTGACCGCGCTGGTCGAGCGGACGCCACAACCGCTTGTGGCGAAACTGCCCCGCCAGCCCGGCACGAAGGAGTCCCGTTACGCCCAGCTTCTGTCCGGCCCCGTAGCGGCGCCGCCGGCCGAGGCTGCGCCCCGCCTCGAGCCAGCCACCGTTGTCGTCCGTGCCGAAAACGAACGAATCGCCCGGCTGGAACAAGAAGTCGCGAACCTGCGGACAGAAATCGCGGAGCTAAAACAAACGTTCGCGGCGTTTCAAAAGCAGTTCGAGTAGCGCAAGGTCCGCGCTTTCTCACGTGTTCAACGCTCCCACGCGCTGCGGCGGCGCGGGACCCGCAACCCGCGCGCTTGCCTTAGCGCAAAGCCCTCTGGTTCACTGGACGCAATTGTGAAGCAAAGCATTGTCACTCTCGATATGGAAGGCGTGCTCACGCCGGAGATCTGGATTGCCGTCGCGGAACGCGTCGGCCTTCCCGCTTTGCGCCGCACCACGCGGGACGAGCCGGACTACGACAAGTTGATGCATTATCGCATCGAACTCCTGGACCGTCACGGGATCACCCTTTCAAACATTCAGGAGACGATCGCCAGTTTGCCGCTGCTCCCGGGCGCCCTGGACTTCGTCAATGCGCTGCGGCAGCGCACGCAAGTAATCATCCTCTCGGACACGTTCGAGCAGTTCGCGCAGCCGTTTATGCGCCAGCTCGGCTGGCCCACGTTGTTCTGTCACCGGCTGATCGTACAGGCCGATCGGATCACCGGCTACGAACTGCGACTGCCTGACCAAAAGAAATCAGCCGTGGCGGCGCTTCAGTCTTTGAACTACCGGGTGCTGGCGGCCGGGGACTCGTTCAACGATACGTCCATGCTCGGCCAGGCGGACCACGGGTTTCTGTTCCACGCGCCCGAAAATGTGGTGCAACAGTTTCCGCAGTTCCCAGCGGTTAACGGCTACGCCGAATTGGAAAAACTCGTGTTCGAACGACTGTAACCTTGCGCGGTTCCAGCCCGGCCCGCGCTCAACCGGCGGCGAGAAAGCGCGCGAATCGCTGTTGCACCCGTTCGCGCCCCAGCACGCGGAACATACCCGTGATGCTCGGCCCCACATTAGTCCCGGAAACGGCGAGCCGCGCCACCGCCTGATAGTCGCCGAAACCAAGGCCGTGACTGGCGGCGAGCGCCTTGATCGCTTCCTCGATCGCGGTGTCGCTCGAAAAATCGAATTCCGGCAAAGCCGTTGCCAGCTCCCGCAGTCGCGCTTTCGGGTCGCCTTTGCCCATCACCTTTTCCCGCACTTTCGCATCGATCGCGAAATTTTCCGTGAAGAAATAAGCCGTATACGCCGGCAGTTCTTCGATACCTTTCACCTTCGGCTGACTCAACAACATCACTTCACGAAAGTATTCGTCGCCCGCGGCCAGCGCCGCGCTGCTCGCCGGACCGGGCGATTGGCGTTGGAAAAATTCCCGCGCCATCGTCACGAACCTTTCGCCCGGAAGCTCAAGGAGATACGCCATGTTCATGTGCGCGAGTTTCTTGTCGTCGAAACGCGCATTGCTCTGGTTGACCCCGGGCAAATCGAACAGGCGGATAATGTCGGCGATGGCCATTTTTTCGCGATCGTCGCCGGGATTCCAACCGAGCAGGCACAGAAAGTTCATCAAGGCCTCGGGCAGATACCCGCGCCGTTGATATTCTTCGATCAGGGCGCCCTGGTCGCGCTTCGACATCTTACCCGGCCCGTTTTGCTTCAGGATCAACGGGATGTGCGCGAACTCCGGCGGCTTCACGCCAAAACCTTCGTAGAGGTGCACGTGCTTGCTCGTGTTCGAAAGGTGATCCTCGCCCCGAATGATGTGCGTCACGTTCATCGTCATGTCGTCGACGACATTCACGAGGTGAAACACCGGATTTCCGTCCGAACGCACGATCACAAAATCCTCATCCTCGACGCGCTCCACTTTGCCGCGAATGCGATCCTCGATCACCACCGGCGGCGCCTTCACTTTGGTCACGGTTTTCTGGCGGTGCTCATCGAACACCTCATGACGCTCGCCGAGAATCCGAAACCAGATCGCGCCGTCCCTCTCATAGGCACGACCCGCGGCCAACAAGCGCTCGACGTGCTCGCGGTAAATGCCGCCGCGTTCACTCTGACGATAGGGACCAAAGTCGCCGCCGCCGCTCGCGCCGTACTTCGGACCTTCGTCCCAATTCATGCCCAGCCACGTGAGCGACTCGTAAATGAGATTGAGAAACGCCTCGCTGTTACGCTCCTTGTCAGTGTCCTCGATTCTCAGGATAAACACGCCGCCGTTGTGCCGGGCATACAACCAGTTGAACAACGCCGTGCGGGCGCTGCCGATGTGGAAAAAGCCCGTTGGACTTGGCGCAAAACGAACGCGAACTTGGGACATGAGCTTGGAGGAAAAATTACAGGAGGGATTCGGGAACGGAACCGATGATCGTCGCGATCCCGTTCCCGCTGTCAAAGACTCCGTCCTGAACCCCGTCGAGTTTGCCGCGCACATCGAAGACTCGGCGCGCCGCGCGGGCTTTCGGGTGGAGCGATTTGGCGAAACGGCGGGTTGCCCCCTTTTTGCGCTCACCAAGCGAACGCCAGGCCCCCGCCCTCGCATATACCTGTCGTCCGGCATTCACGGGGACGAGCCGGCGCCGCCACTGGCGCTGCTCGAATTGATCGAGGCCGGGCGCTTCGACGAACGCGCCAACTGGTTCATCTGTCCCATGCTGAATCCGGCCGGGTTCATCCGCCGCACCCGGGAAAACGCGCAAGGAGTCGATTTGAATCGCGACTATCAGGCGCTGCGCTCCATCGAAATTCAAACGCACGCGCGTTGGCTGCAGAGCCAGCCGAATTTCGATTTCGCCCTTTGCCTGCACGAGGATTGGGAGGCAAAAGGTTTTTACCTTTATGAGCTAAACCCCACCCATTCGCACAGCCTTGCCCCGCTCATCATCGGTGCGGTTGCAAAGGTGTGTCCGATCGAAACCGCGCTCGTAATTGACGACCGAGCGGTCGCCGAGCCTGGGATCATCCGTCCAGGGGATGAGCCTGCATTGCGCGAGCTGTGGCCGGAATCGATTTATCTGCGGGCCCATCACGCGCGGCTGGGCTATACGATCGAAACGCCGTCCGCCTTGCCGCTCGCCCAACGCATCGCCGCGCACAGTGCCGCAGTCGAAGCCGCGATCGCCGCAACGTAAATGGCGTACGTCGTCGCGCTGCACTGGGCCGGATTGAGCTACGGCAAGTGACGCGATTGACGTATCACCGGCCCCGCGCGGGCCCATCAGGCAGCAAACCGTGTTGCTGGCAGAACGTGGCCAAATCCTGCGTGAGGCTCGCGGAAAAAACGTGATCCATTCCCGCGGGATTCAGATCGATCGCGGCGCAATGCAGCGCCTGCCGTGGGAGCAGCAACCGGGTGGCGAGCGCCTCAGTCCAGCCATGATCGATGAAGTCGAGATACAACCGCGCATCCGGTCCGTAGATCTTGTCGCCCACCAAGGAATGCCCGAGCCATTGCGCGTGCGCGCGGATCTGGTGCTTGCGCCCGGATTCGGTCACCACTTCAGCCAGCGTGAATCCGCCGGCGGTCGCCTTTGGCGTGAAGTGCGTGATCGCCGCCTGCCCCCCTTCCGCGACAGCCGACTTGATGAACACCGGGCTGCTCACGTCGTCTCCGAGCGGCTGGTCAACTGTCACGGCTGCGAGCATCTCTCCAGTCAAGACGGCCAGGTAGCGCTTCCCCACTTTGCGCTCCTGCATGGCCGTCTGCAGCCGGCTGGCCATGCGGGCATCTTTCGCCAGCACGACGATGCCGCTCGTCTCGCGATCCAGTCGAAAGACGAGATGAACGGTGGGCAGCGCGGTGTATTCGCGCAAGGCGCCCACCAAACTCGACCAAGGACCCGCCTTGGACGGGTGGCAGACGACATCGCCCGGTTTATTGACCACCAACAGTCGGGCGTCTTCGTAGACAATCCAACCCGGCACTTCCGTGGGGTCGATCATCCGCACCGGACCCTGGGTTCTGGGCCGACGCGGCCAAGCGCAGGCCCGACGGGAAAAATCATCATCAGGTTGCGCGGGAATTTCAGCCGACGTGATCACGTTTGACCTTGCGCGAGACGCATCCGCGTCATCACCCGCCCGGCGATGCGGGCCGCCAAAGGTTTGGACAGGCGGGAACCAAGAAAAGTGTAGGCGCGGTTGATCCAACCAGGAACGACTTGGCTGCGCCCGGACGCCAGCGCCCGCAAGGCGATTAATGCCACCTCATCGCTCGTCATGCTGAGAGCGGCCAGCCTGGCGCGGGACGACAGGCCAAAACCTGCCCGATCAAAAAATTCCGTCGTGGTGGTTCCCGGGCAGACCGCCAGCGCGCGTAAATTCGAGCCGCGCAACTCTTCATTCAACGCCACGGTCCAGTTCAAAACAAACGCCTTGGTCGCGCCATAAGTGGCGGCATAGGCGGCAGGTTGAAATCCGACCGTGGACGCAATATTCATAATGACGCCGCCTCGCTGGCGGAGCAGCGGGGTCAATCGGCCCGTCAAGTGCACCACCGCGCGAACATTGAGGTCGATCATTTCGAGCTGTCGGGCCAAATCGAGCTGCAGAAAAGGTCCGAAGGCGCCGAAGCCACTATTGTTGATGAGCAGAATCTTTCCCCCGGGCATGGCTCGCTCCATAAACCCAATGACTTCGGCCGCACCGCGATCCACCTCGCTGGGGCGCGATAAATCACACGGGAAATGATTCAGTCTTTCGTGAAAATTATTTTTTGCGGGGGAACGCCGCGAGAGATTGCAAACCCGCAACTGCGGGTTCAGCTTCAGCGCAAGTTCAATGAATGATTTTCCAATACCGGAAGATCCGCCGGTCAAAACGACGGCCGAGAAGGGTTGGAGCGCTTCACTTGGCGAGGGCACGATGCGCGACAGAGACCACGAACTGCATTTTCCGCAAGGCCGGGCTGCGTCCTGGCCTTGTACAACCGAACCCCCACGCAGAAACATGAACAGCCAAAATAATCACGAACTGATCGTCTCCGGCATTCACCTTGAGCTGACTCCATCGCTCAAGAACTTCGTCCGCGAAAAAGCCGAGCGACTGTTTCGCCACGAGGAGCGCATCGTACGCCTCCGCGTGGAGCTGGAATGCGACCACAGCGCCACGATTGGCACGCAATTCAAGGCCAAGGGGCATATTGAAATTCAAGGTCCCGACATGAATGCCACGGTCGAGTCGGACGAATGCCACAAGGCCATATCCATGCTGGTCGACAAACTCGACCGCATGTTGCAACGCCGCCACCAACTCAATCGCGTCAAACGCAACCACCCGCGGGCGGTGGAGCTGGAATCAGACATTCCCAAAGCCCTGGCCTAAGCGCCAACTACCCTTTCGTGGCCCGCCGGTTCGCCGGCGGGCTTTTTTTTGCGCTGGCGCCACCTGGCCATGAAAGCCAGCGGCGGCGCACACAAGCGCACCGGCGGGTGAGCGATCGGCGCGGGGAGCCTCCGATATCGGCGGGGATCAAAGCGCCGTGGCCGCCCAAGAGGGCAACTCCAGCCGCCGCCCATGCAGGTGGTCACGCATGACGGCCTCCATCCAGGGACGGGTAGCCGAACTGTCCAGCACCAGGATGTACTTCTTCGCGCCGTCCTGCTCTACCTTATACTTTTCAATCGTAACGCCGATCGGCGCCACTTCCCCATTGAGCCGGCAAAGGACCTCGATGCGGCTGCGTTTCGAATCAATGTTCAATTCGTCCACTTTGCCGTACGCGGAAATCACATTGTTCACGTACGCCTTCGCGGCGGAACTGGTCATCATATCTTTGGCCGCAGAAAACATGGGCATTAAACGACGGTAGTCACCAGCCGGACAAAAGCGAATTGGGTCTTCAACCCAGCGGCGCCCCTGCCGTTTGCGGTGAACTTCCGTAACCGGAATGTGTCCGGAGATCTGCGCATTGCGAGCGTACCGGCGCCGCGCGGTCCCCATGAAATTCTCCGCCATTCATCTTAAACGTTACCGGGAAATCGCCGGTCTTTTTTGGAAATACGGGCGCTCCGACCTGGTACAACAAATGGGAGTGGCAGAGGACGCGGTAAAACAGGAGCACCATGTTCAACGGCACAATGGAGGGGAGCCAAACGGCAAGGTCACCCCCGACCAACTGGTGGACGACTTGGAAGCGATGGGGCCCACCTATGTAAAGCTCGGCCAAGTGCTCGCCGGGCGGCCCGACCTCCTGCCGCAGG